>CAYQBT010000234.1:0-2504 GCA_964415775.1 uncultured Lachnospiraceae bacterium | reverse complement strand
GCCCTGCTTATGCTGGGGTGGCTTTCATGCACAGCCTTATAAACATCGTCAGCCGTCGGATGGTTAGCCATACGGCAAAGTGCTGAATAAATAATTTCTTTTTGCATGGTGTTTCTCTCTGCCATATATACCTCCTTTATATCGGCCTCCTTACACTTGAGATTATATCCTAATTAGGATTAGATGTCAATAGGTATTTGCAAAATAATAAAGTTACTTTGATTCTTTTTTTACAACAGCTTTAAGAGCAAAGATAAGTGCCATCATTATTGCAGCGATGAGCATAAGCATGTAAAAGGTGCTGGTAAAAGTTCCGCCGGAGCGATCCTGCAGTATACCGCTGAGATAGGGTCCGATGAAAGATGCAGCTATCACGCAGAAATTACTTATGCTGTGATTGACGCCGAAATGCATGGGGCCGTAAAGCTCGTTTATGACCTTTGCGGAAATGGTGCTTCCTCCGCCGTACACTATGCCCACAAAAATCATACCAGGAAACATCAGAGCGCGTACCCCAAAGCGGTCGGAAACAATTAGCATCAATGCGGCGAGGATTAGCATAGAATTGAGAAGGGTCATAGCCTTGTACTGTCCAAGCCTGTCCACGACATGGCCCACAATAGGTCGGCCGCAGCCGTTAAAGAGCGTGATCACCATACCAAGACCGGCTGCAAGTCCAAAGTACGCCGCAATAAAGGAAAGCGGTGTTTCTTCCTCGTCCTCTTCTACAGGTGATGTGGGCGAGACGGGGGGCGTATCTGTTTTCGGCTCAGTAAGGATTTCGTGCTCAACCTCTATGGTCGGGCGTCTGTTTTGTTCTTCAAAACCGCTTGTTGTCCACTCGCCGGGGATAAACGGACGCACATTTTGTGCATCGGCACCTAAGGCGCCCTGCTCGGTTTCAAACTCGCGTAAAACAGCACCAATCGGGCTCGCGTCCTCATCCGCTCCCAAAACCTCACCCACGGCGGGTGTTGAAGTGACGAAAGAGGGCTCGGGTCTTTGCGACGGATGCTCACCGCGCGCCACCATATCGGCAATGCGCTGGAATGGGTCAGGGCTCTCGGGCATATCGGTCGAAAACTCAAATTCGCCCGTCGGTGCCTTGTCCGCGCGGACAAAAACGGTAGATTCGCTCTCTCTGTATTGGGGCGCTTTCGGCTCTTCGATGGGCTCGGGTCTTGGCGTTTTATCAATGGTGAGCGTAAAACTTTCACCGTCACTACCGAGCGCCGTGCGCTCTCTTGGTGTGCCGAGGTCGAAGGTAAAGGTCGAAACTTTCGCTCTCGGTGCCTCTTCGGCAGGAGTTTGTGCCGTCGCACTTACAGGACCGGGCGTACTCGGCGTGGAATATGTACCTTGCGCGGGGGTGTCAGTAGACTTCGGTGCATCCTGACCGATGATTTCGGCAATATGCGCGAGGCCGTCTCTCGAGGGGGGCGCACTTTCTCTTGACGCTTTTTCAAAGGGAACACTCTCCTCGCGCGCCTCGTTTCTCGAAAGCACCGACGCCTTTCTGCGCTCAAACTCCTGCCTGCGACGCAGCGCGGCTATTTCCTCGTCGGATATATTGTCAAGTGTTTCATGTAAAGGGGTACTTTCTCTCGGTGCGTTGGCGCCCGACGCACGCGCCAGGAAAGATTGGTTCATTTCAACGTCGAACGGGTCGAAGTCGGCACTGAACACCTCGGCGGCATCCAGATCGTGCGCGTCACTCGCCCCACCGGTCGCAGTTGCACCACTTGCCATAGCTGCACCGCTTGCAGATTCGCGCGCGTCTGTATCAAAGTTTCCGCTCGCCGCATTGCTCGGGCTTTCAGTCGTGCGCGGGGAAGAGTAGGTTGTATATACGGGATCGTTTCCCGCGCCCGTTGCACCTTCGGTACCATACGCAGGGATATCATCCACCACAAAAGCCTCGTATTCTTCACCTCTTACCATATCTTCAAGAACCGAAGAATGCGTACTTGTATCAGGCTCGTCCTCATGGATAACGCGTTCGTGGAGCATCGGATTTTCCTCTTGCGAGCGCGCGTCGCGCACCTGCGAAATTCCAAGCGCAGGAATATCAAGTTGCGAAAGTCCGTCGTCGACATCGAAAAACTCGTCGTCCATCAGGTCGCGTCCCTTTTGCGCCGCACCCTTCGGGCGCTTTTTCTCGGTTTTCTTTTCCTTTTTGCCGAACACAGATTTGAGTGCACGCTCAATTGTTGAGAGAACCATCAGAATTGCCGTCAGACATTTGATACCAAAGCGCACAATAGCACTGCCTTCTCTGGAAAAAAAGAAAGTGATATACAGCGCAAGCACCATAAGTGCAATGACGATCAAGCCCACCGAGCCGAACACCTTTGTAATGGCATACGCCACCACCGAGCCGACAAAACCACCCCCGATAAGTTCCTTACCGTTGTTGTAGTACACGGCGGGAGTAAACGCCACATCCTGCCCGAAAAAGGAAATGGCATAAGTGCTTGAGGAGAAGAAAATCAGGCTCACAAGCG
>CAYQBT010000233.1:0-2518 GCA_964415775.1 uncultured Lachnospiraceae bacterium | reverse complement strand
CGACAGACAGCGGTTCATCGCCTTGGCAGAAACCGCGCCGTTCGTGACCGACTGTACCTGCTTATTAAGGATCTGGATCGCAGGCTCGGCTTTTACGATGAAGTAACCGATCAGCATGCCGATCGGAACCAGCAGCCACTTCTCCGAGGTGGCTGCAAGCTCGCGCCCGATCATCGTACCGACCGGAGCAAAGCCGACGTTGACACCGCAAAGGAAGAGCACGAGCCCGAGATACGTATACACAAAACCCATCACGACGCGGAAGATCTGCCGATTGTGATAGCGCTTGCTGAGCAGCTGGAAGATCACGAATACGACCAGGATCGGCAGCAGCGAGACCACTACCTCCTCAAAATATCGAGGCAGCTCCTTGGTAAACGCACTGCTGACGTCCATCATCGTGTCCACGCTGGGCACGCCCGCCGCAGAATACCCTGCGCCCGAAGGTTTATAGAAGCAACCCAGCAGCATGACCGCAAGGATCGGGCCGACACTTGAAAGTGCAACCAGACCGAAGCTGTCGCTGGAGGAGTTCTTATCCGAGCGCACCGAGGAGAGACCAACGCCCAGCGCCATGATAAACGGCACCGTGATCGGACCGGTGGTCACTCCGCCTGAGTCAAACGCAACGGCAAGGAAGTCGTCCGGCACAAAGAAGGAGAAGCAAAGCACGCCGGCATACAGCCCCATCAGCAGCCAGGAAAGATCGATTTTCAGCAGAATACGTAATACGGCAAGCGCAAGAAAGATACCGACACCCACCGCGACCGTCAGAACGATCGTCATATTGGGAACGGACGGCACCTGCTCGGCAAGCACCTGCAGATCGGGCTCGGCGATCGTGATGATCACTCCCATAACAAGGCTGATAAGCGCGATGAGCCAAAGCCTCTTCATCCTTGACATCTGCACGCCGATGCCCTCTCCGAGCGGGCTCATCGACATCTCTGCGCCAAGCTGGAACATTGCCATACCGAAGATCAGAAGCACCGCACCGACCATGAACATCATCATCGTGCCGACCTCGATGGGAACGAGGAAGATACTGAGTGCCAACACGATGCCTGTGATCGGCAAAACCGCCGCCAGAGATTCCATTATTTTTTCTTTGAGTTGCGGATTCATCTACGGAACCTCCTTTTTTATACCGAACTTTCCAACGCATACGTTTACAAGCATTGCCGAAAACACACCGATCAAGGTCTGGATCACACGCATGATCGCATATGTATATATGTTGGTTTCGTTGTACGAAACCATGCAGATCGCCGTCACGACCGAGGCAATACCGCAAAAATCCTTGCACTGCACCGCTTCTGCAATGCAAAGGGAGCACAGCACCGCAACCAGAATGAAAAGAAACTCCACAAAGGTTCGTGCCATTGCCGCCTCGATCCTGCAAGCAGCAAAGCAGGAGACAGCCACGAACACAAGCCCCACCGCAAGGCCGACCACGGTCGCCTTGATCCGCAGTTTTCCGTAATTTTTGGTCTTATCGGGACTCTCCCGCATTTCGATGATCGAATATATGTACGCGAAGATGGGGTGCGGCTCCAGCATCGGGGCAAAAGCTCTTAGCAACTGCCAGATACAAAAAGAAAGAATGACCGCCAAAAGGCTTTTGATCTTCCGCATACCGATATGCACCCTGAATGCCATTCCCCGCTCTCCTGTCTTCGTAGTCATCATTATTATATAGTATAGCATACTTTCAAAACCTTTGCAACGGCGCGGATAAAGAATTTTTGAAGAATTTTTGAAGAATTTTGCATGAACTTTCTTTTAAAAATGCAGGATTTTTCGCTCTTTTGTTCACCTTTTTGCCTTTTCAACGCATTTTTCTGAATTTTTACGATTAAAAATGAACATTTTTTCTTTTTCTCTTGCATTTTCGGTGTGAATGTGATAGAATTTTACCACGCATCAAAATTACCCTATCGGAGGATATACCAAAAATGGCACTTACACTCACCGAAAAAATACTGAACGCGCATATCGTAGACGGTGTTCCGAAAAAAGGCACTGAGATCGGTATCCGCATTGACCAGACGCTCACACAGGACGCGACCGGTACAATGGCTTACCTCGAATTTGAGGCAATGGGGATCCCGAGAGTCAAAACCGAGCGCTCGGTCGCATATATTGACCACAACACCCTGCAAAGCGGCTTTGAAAACGCAGATGACCATCGCTTTATCGGCTCGATCGCCAAAAAGTACGGCATCTACTTCAGCCGTCCCGGCAACGGTATCTGCCATCAGGTACACCTTGAGCGCTTCGGCGTTCCGGGCAAGACACTGATCGGCTCGGATAGCCACACGCCTACCGGCGGCGGTCTCGGCATGATCGCGATCGGCGCAGGGGGCTTAGACGTCGCTGTCGCCATGGGCGGCGGCGCATACTATATCACTTATCCCAAGGTCGTCAAGGTCGAGCTTGTCGGCTCCCTCCGCCCGTGGGTAGCGGCTAAGGATGTCATTTTAGAGGTTCTTCGCCGTCTGTCCGTCAAGGGCGGTGT
>CAYQBT010000232.1:0-2552 GCA_964415775.1 uncultured Lachnospiraceae bacterium | reverse complement strand
GATGCGGCATATGCGGCACAGGAGATCATCGCCGGTATCGTATTTGAGCCTACCGTAGGCGCAACCTACACCGGTAAGGTTACCCGCATCATCCCGATCGGCGCATTCGTTGAGTTTGCACCCGGCAAGGAGGGTATGGTACACATCTCCAAGATCGCAAAAGAGCGCATCGAGAAGGTGGAGGACCGCGTGGAGGTTGGTCAGGAGGTCAAGGTCAAGTTCCTCGGCACTGACGAGAAGAACCGCATGAACCTCTCCATGAAGGACGCAGAACAGTAAAATATGTACCAAAACAGCACAGGGTTTCACCTGTGCTGTTTTTTGTATTTTTAACAATCCTGTTATTGCTTGCATTTTATTTTTCGTGCTATTCTAAAATAAACAAAGCTATAAAAGGAACACGTATTATGTTGATCATAAACAAAGAAGAACTGCAAAGATTTGCTCCTTGCCACCGTGTATGGCAGGGCATCCCCGGAATTGAGCATACAAAAGGCGGGCGAACCTTTATTACCTTTTATTCGGGCGGAACGACCGAAACCTACGGAAATTATGTTTTGCTGTATAGAAGCAAGGATGAAAAAGATTACGGTGAGCTTATAGCCGCAATAGAAAAGCCGGGAAAATTTCGTTGCTTTGATCCCGTGCTCTGGATTGATCCGCTCGGTCGGCTTTGGTTTGTGTGGAATGTGATGCCGGGCGAAGAGGTCTGGGGATGTATCTGCGACTCCCCGGATGCCGAGGAGCTCACATGGAGCGAGGAATTTTATATTGGCAGAGGAATTATGATGAACAAGCCAATGGTACTTTCCAGCGGCGAATGGTTGTTCCCGATTGCGATATGGCCGAGCGAGATTCACGAGAAATTGCGGGCATCCGGACTTCGCGAGGAGGATGAACCGCGCTCGTATGTGTATAAGACCTCCGACAATGGAAAAACATTTGTCAAACTTGGTGGATCTGCGGTAAAAGATCGCCGTTGCGATGAACACATGGTGATAGAGCTTGCAAACGGACTACTCGCTATGTATGTCCGCACAAGGTACGGTATCGCCGTTTCCTATTCGTATGACAGAGGTGTCACCTGGAGCCAGGGGGAGGACAGCGGACTTGGCGGACCATGCTCAAGATTTTTTATAGGCAGACTGCGTTCGGGAAGAATCTTGCTGATAAATCATGTAAAGTTTACCGGCAGAAACAATCTCACCGCGCTTCTTTCCGAGGATGACGGAAAAACCTTTCCATATTCCATCCTGCTTGACGAGCGAAACGGTGTTTCCTATCCCGATGCTACTGAGGATGCGGATGGATACATTCATATCGTCTATGACCGCGAAAGAGGAAACCGAAAAACGCTTGAAGAAGCATACGCTGCAGCAAGAGAGATCCTCGTCGCAAAGATAACCGAAGAAGATATTATCAGCGGCTTTTTGAAAGGCGAAAACAGTTATGTAAAGCGAGTGGCATCGAAGCTTGGGAAACTCGCGGATACCGATGAGGATCCCTTTCAGAAGAAGGAGCTATCCTCGAAGGAGCTTGCCGAAAAACTAATCCTGCAAGGCGGTAATATTATAGAAGAGGTTTTTGCACTTTTTCCATTCAATTGCACTAGTGTTTATGACATAGATGCAAAGAAGATAGAAATGCTTATTCGGAAATTTGAAGAATCCAAGTGCTCGGATGCGGCACTCCTTGAACAGATCTTATCCATCATACGCGCAGCACCGAAGCAGGCGGCAACCGAAAACCCTATAATAGATGCCATAAAGAACTATATCGATGCACATATTGCAGAGGATTTTCTGGTGTCCGACCTTGCGGATGCTTTGAAAATCAGCGTGTACTATCTCTGCCATATGTTCAAAGCGGTAACCGGTATCACCGTTGCGGAATACCGGAACTCGCTTCGCATAACGAAAGCGAAGCAAATGCTTATATGCACCGATGAGCCTATAAACGAAATCGCGCAAAAATGCGGGTTTTGCACCGCGGCGTACTTTGCCGAAGTTTTTGCAAAGCTTGAAAAAATCGCTCCCACGGAATATCGAAAACTGCATATAAGGGAGGTTCTAAAATGAAAAAACCTATTCTGCACATTCTCACGGCGGCGATCCTTTTTTTAACGATCTCTCTTTCTACGAGCGCCGCCGCCGAAGGAACACTCGGCAACCTTGCGACCGTCACCACTGATGTTGGTTCCCCCGGCGTGGTAGACCCCGGCAAAGCGATCTTCTCGAACCGCGACTATGCGTTCGGCGATGAGCTTCCCGCGTATCTCATAGGAAAACCCTATATAAAGACCCAACTTGCCGACACGGTTACCGCTACGGTACAGACAGACGGTTTTGTTTATGTACTCACGCAGGTAAGCGGTGTAAAGGATTCACAGCAAGCGGCTCTCGAAGCAGCCGGTTTTAAAAAAATCGACACCGTCGCATCGGGAATCCTTTGGGATGCGCAGAAGTATGAAAATGCTGTAATGGAAAAAGAGGTCAAAGTGGGCGACACCGTAACCTTTGGCAAATGGGGCATCCTGATTGCAAATATTCACG
>CAYQBT010000231.1:0-2555 GCA_964415775.1 uncultured Lachnospiraceae bacterium | reverse complement strand
TCACGTCGGGAGCGTGCGATGTTCCGAGCGTTTCTTTTTTAACTGGCAGGTTATTGGTGGTGTCGCCTACAATAAAGTCACAGCGTATTTTTGTGCTGATGCTTGAAATGCTCGGCGAAGCGGTGAGATGGTGGCACATTTTCACCGTTTGCTTGCCGACCTCCACACAGTTAAGGCGAGCCATTGTAAGCGTTTTCTTTCCGCTAGAGCTTATTGCCATATCACCGAAAGAGCAGAGAAAAATATCCTCGGGAACGTTTATTCCAAAATCCTCAAGCTGATGTAAAAGGATTACGGCGCTTGCGTCATTTGAACATATTACCGCATCATAGTTGCGGCAAACCTCAAGAAATCGTTCGCATGCCGAGTTCATAAGTCCGTCTGCCCCCGTGTAGTAGAACACATCATGCTCTCTGCACTTGTCGTAAGAGAGGAAAGCGTCCTTTTTTATCATATCGGTAGCAGAGTCGGTGCTGACCGCAAACAGGGCAATACGCTTTTTCTTATATGCACGCAAATATTCAATAAGTTGATATGTAGCCTCGCGGTAGTCCATAAAGACGTAGCTTGCATGTCGGAATGCATCGCGCGAAGCGCCTCCTATAACAATAGGTTCAACACCCATATCCGCAAGAATGGCAACAACCTCACCTATCCATGCACGTGAGGTTGAAAGCACACCGGCAGAGACGGGCTTTTCCTTTTTAAATGCCTCTACCGCTTCATCAATAGTTATGGTATAAACGGTGTCACCCTTGCGTTTTGCCTCGGCGTATATGCCCTTTAGGTATAGTGCGCACCAGTGTGTGTGTTCGGCACCCGTTTGGCAGATAATGTTTATTTTCATGACATTTTCCTCCCGAAAAAAGAGAGAATACAATATTGGCTTAAAATTATATCACATGCTTTAAAAAATGTCAAGACTAAAAAGCCAAAACCGCTATTTTTTAATTGGTATTGAGCAGACGGCTTTTACGTGATAAAATCAAGATGTATGAAACAAAAAACAAAATTTCAAGGAGAATTTTGAAAATGGCTAAGAAGACTACAGCACAGTTTCAGGATTTGGTCATTCCGACCTATAAACCCGGCGCATACGAAGCTCTCCCCATGTTCTTTGAGAAGAAGCCTTATCAGGGTGCAAGCGGACATCTTTATCCGATTCCGTTCACTACTAAGATCAGTGACGAAAAGCAGGATGTTACCTACAATGCTGCAATTCTCGAAAACGAATATATCAAGCTTGAGGTTCTTCCCGAGATTGGCGGTAAGATTCAGCGCGCGCTCGACAAGACCAACAACTATGACTTTGTTTACCACAATGAGGTAATCAAGCCTGCAATGGTTGGTATCGCAGGTCCTTGGGTTTCCGGCGGTATCGAGTTCAACTGGCCTCAGCACCACCGTCCTACTACATATATGCCCGTAGAGGCTACCATCACCGAGCGTGAGAACGGTGAGAAGACCGTTTGGGTTGGCGAAGTTGATCCCCTCCTTCGTATGAAGGGCATGGCGGGTATCACTATCGTTCCCGGTAAGTCCTACTTCAAGGCAGAGGTACAGGTTTACAACCGTACGCCCTATCCGCAGCCCTTTATGTGGTGGGCAAACCTTGCTGTAGAGATCAACGATGACTACCGCGTGGTATTCCCGCCGGATGTGGAGTGGGTAAACGACCATGACCGCCGCGCGATCCTGGAGTGGCCGATCGCAAAGGGTGTATATCACACCGCGCGTCCCTTCGACTTCGGTAAGGGAACCGATATTCACGTACTCGGCAACGTTCGCGTTCCCTCCTCTTATCTTGTATCCAAGGGACAGAGCGATGCAGACTATATCTCCGGCTACGATGTTGCCAAGGAATGCGGCATCGTTACCGTTGCAAACCACCACATCTCGCCCGGTAAGAAGCTCTGGCACTGGGGCAACCATCCGTTCGGTGACAAGTGGTGCTCCAACCTGACCGACAACGGCTCCAAGTACGTTGAGCTGATGACCGGTGTTTACACCGATAACCAGCCCGACTTTACCTGGATCATGCCGTATGAGACCAAGACCTTTGAACAGTACTGGTACCCCGTAAAGAATATCGGCGAAGCAAAGAACGCTACCATCGATGCTGCAATCAATGTTGAAAAGCGCGGCGGCAAGCTCTATGTTGGCGTATATGCTACCGGCGAGTACAAGAACGCAAAGCTGATCATCCGTCACGGTGCGGCTACTATCGAGGAGACCGTCAAGGTCATCTCTCCGGAGACCACCTTTACCAAGCTGTACGACATCAAGGGACTCGATATGAAGAAGATTTCGGTAGACTTTACCGATGCTGACGGCGTGAAGCTTGTGGACTATCGCCACTATGAGCGCGGTCACAAGCAGCCGATCGAGCCTCGCAAGCCCGCTCTGCCTCCGCATCAGATCGAGACGGTGGAGGAACTCTTCATCAACGGACGTCACCTCGAGCAGTACAAGCACTTTGCATATGAGCCCGCAGATTACTTCCTCGAAGCGCTGAAGCGCGATCCGGGCGAGAGCCGTTGCAACACCGCAATGGG
>CAYQBT010000230.1:0-2587 GCA_964415775.1 uncultured Lachnospiraceae bacterium | reverse complement strand
CGGCAAATTGTAGGGAAATCCCTTCTGCACAATTCCCAAATTCTCTAATTCTACACTTGTACGCCTAGGATCAATATAGCGTATATTTTCTCCGCTATCACCTTGCCGTATGTCATACTGCACAAGATGGAGAAAAATCTTCGGCACGAGGAAATACAGCGAATGTTCGGACACGCCGCCATCATTTTCTACCATACATAGTGGCATAGTAGACCATGCTTCCAATACTTCGCAATCACATTCAGCACGCACGAATTCGATAAAGGCTTTCTCTTTTTCACAGGAAATATTAAATGAAATCTGCGGATTCATAATGTCTCCTTAAAGTCATTGCGGTAGCAAAAATAGCACACGGGATTACTGCGCCTTCTCATCAGTCTTCGGTGAACAGAAGATGTCCGGTGGCGGCATTGTGTTCCAGAACGGTGCACTTTCCGCTGTCGTCAATGGCGACTTTGTAGCCATACTGTCTGGGCGTTTCGCTTGTCGGCACGGTGTATGTATAGCCAACCAGATACACGGTCTCACCGTTTTCGGTGTAGTATCCGGTGGCAATATGCGTGACGGTATATTCGCTTTCGCTCATTTTCTCAACAAAGAGCGGATCGACAAAGTCTTTTGCAAGGTTGGTTTTTTCGATGATCTCGGCATTTTTGCCGCAACCGGTGACGGTCAGCACAAGCAGGATCGCCACAAAAAGGGGCAGATATTTTTTCATATAGCATCCTCCGCTGTTTTGCTTTTATCATAGCAGATTTTTCGCGGCAATGCAATTGTTTTTGCAGAAAAGCAGGATCTTTGCGTATGTACGCAAAGATCCTGCTTTTCGATTCTTTATTTTCGGGTAGGTTTTACATTGGAGGCGGGGGTTATATTGCCGTCGATCGGTCCGTTGGCGACCTCAAAGGCTTGGATGCTTTGTCTGATCAAAACAAGCACTTGGCTGTTTACACTTCGCCCCTCGTAGTCGGCAATATAGGAGAGTTTGTTCAACATTTCCTCTTCAATTCTAATTGAAACGCTCTTGATAGCCATAATATCACCTCAAAACAAATATATTATATATCCATTTTAGATGCATTATATGTTATAATGTTGTAAATGGATATACTGTATATCTACTATATTTTAAGAGGGGATGATCACCATGGAAAGAATGCTACACACCTGCTGTTTCTTTGGGCACAGAACGATAAGCGAAACCGAGGAATTAAAAATAAAACTACACGAAACGATAGAGAGATTGATCACAGACGAAAAAGTGGATACATTTTTGTTCGGTAGCAAGAGCCGTTTTGACAGCCTTTGTCTGGAGCTGGTGACAAAGATAAAAGAAAAATACCCGCACATAAAACGAGTTTACGTGCGGGCAGAATTTCCCATCATCAGCGAGCGGTATAGAGCGTATTTGCTTGAAAACTATGAGGACACCTATTATCCGGAAAAGATCCTTGGCGCAGGTAAGGTGGCATATGTCGAGCGCAATTGTGAAATGATAAAGCAGAGTCGATTTTGCATTATTTACTATGACGAATCTCACGCTCCTGCAATCGGTAAAAGCGGCACCAAACTTGCTCTTGATTACGCTATCCAACGAAAAAAAAGAAGTCATCAGATTTCCCTGGTGACGTGCCTCGCCGCATGCAACATCGCACCGTGGCATGCGGGACATCGAGGGCGCATGCGACCGTAGGTCGCTATGCCCCCACGGGTGTGTGCATAGCCATGACGATGAGTACCGTAGGGCGGGGCTCGTCTCCCGCCGTATACAAACATCGCACCATGGCGTGCGGGGCGTCGAGGACGTCGCCCCCTACGATATGTGCGTTGTATACACAACATCACACCGAGGCGAAACGGGACGTCGAGGACGTCGCCCCTACGGGTGCGTGGGTTCCCATGGCGATGTGCGGGATTACACCGTTTCTACCTTGATCAGATTGGTGTTGCCGCTTTGTCCGTTGGTGAGACCGCCGGTGATGACCACAAGATCCCCGTCGGCAAGCTGCATATGCTCTTTGGCAAGCTGTTTTGCGGTGTAGAACAGCACATCGGTCGAGGTGAATTCCTCGCACACCACGGGAGTGACGCCCCAGGAGAGCGCGAGTTTGCGCCAGGTTCTCGTGCTTGTGGTCACGCCGAGGATCTGCACCGGACAGCGGAAGCGCGAGACCATGCGCGCGGTCATGCCCGAGAGCGTGCAGACCGCGATCGCTTTGGCGTCGATGTCGATCGCCATGCCGCAGGTGGCGTGCGAGATCGCGTCTACTGTATTTTTGATAGGGAACTGTGCGTTTTGAAAACGCTTGGCATAGTGGATGCGCTTTTCAGTCTCCTCGGCGATCCGTGCCATCGTTTCCACGGTCAGCACGGGGTATTTGCCTGCCGCCGTCTCACCCGAAAGCATGATCGCGCTGGTGCCGTCATAGACCGCGTTTGCCACGTCCGAAATCTCGGCGCGCGTGGGACGCGCGTTGTGGATCATCGACTCCAGCATCTCGGTGGCGGTGATCACACGCTTGCCGAGCAGACGGCACTTGGTTATCAGATGCTTCTGGATGGCAGGCAGCTCCGCAAACGGGATCTC
>CAYQBT010000229.1:0-2607 GCA_964415775.1 uncultured Lachnospiraceae bacterium | reverse complement strand
CCGCAAACGGGATCTCCACGCCCATATCGCCGCGCCCGATCATGATGCCGGCACATTCGGTGCAGATCTCTTCAATATTGTCGATGCCCGCACGGTTTTCGATCTTGGCGATCAGTTCGGTGTCGCTGTCGCCGAGCTCGGCGAGGTAGGCCTTGATGTCAAGCAGATCCTGCCTCGAGGAGACGAAGGAGCAGGCGATAAAGTCCACCCCTTGCTCTATGCCGAAGCGGATATCCGCTTTGTCCTGCTCGCTGAGGTATTTTTGCCTTAGTACCTTGCCGGGGAAGCTCATGCTCTTGCGGTCGGACAGCTCGCCGCCGACCAGCACGCTGCAGATCGCCTCGGTATCGGTCAGCTCGGTCACGGTAAAGGACAACAGTCCGTTGGCGAGCAGAATGGTGTCGCCCACGGCGAGATCGCGGATCATGCCCTTGTAGCTGACCGAAACGCGCTCGCGATCGCCCACAATGTCCTCGGTGGTAAAGACAAAGCGGTCGCCCTCATGCAAAAGGATCTTGTGATCTTCAAAGGTGCCGATGCGGTATTCCGGTCCTTTCGTGTCGAGCAGGAGCGCCAGCGGAATGTGCAGCCGCTCGCGGATCGCTTTGAGCAGGCGGATGCGCTCCAGATGGTCGGCGTGGGTGCCGTGCGAGAAGTTCAGGCGCGCCACATCCATTCCCGCCTCACACATGGCGGTGAGCGTTTCTTCGTCCGAGCAGGCGGGTCCCATGGTGCATACGATTTTCGTTTTTCTCATATCGGTTTCTCCAAAGGTATAGCCGAAGGGAATCAAAAGAATTTGATTCCCTTCGGCTATAGTATTTGCAAAAATGACGGAAAAATCCGATATTTTTTCGTATTATAATTGGGACAGCTTATACAGGCAGGGCTCCAGTGCCACGCCTTCGCGGTGCGGGGTGTCGTACTTTTCGGAAACGGCAATGACATCGCGCACAAATGCGCTTGCTGCCGCTACCGATGCAGTAAAGGTCGCGCCGCCGAGCATCTTTCCGAGCAGTACGCTGGCAAACAGATCGCCCGTGCCGGGATACGCATACCCCTTGCGGCGCAGATTGACCGAAAATGGCGTTTTGTCCAGCGATTTTGCGCTGAGGTCCAGCCCCGCCGTTGCAACATTGCTGCTTTTATCGGTCACAATGCCGGTGATGGCGATGCGCTTCGCGCCGAATTTTGCAAGCGAACACAAAAGCTCGGATATGTATGCGTTCAGCTCCGCGGGTTGCATGGAGGCTGTGTCCAGATAGGGCATTCTGCAAAGCATACAAGCCTCGGTCAGGTTCGGGACGATCACGTCGCCGAGCGTACAGAGATCGCGCATGCGATCGACCAGCGCTTCGGTACAGG
Source organism: uncultured Lachnospiraceae bacterium (assembly GCA_964415775.1). GTDB lineage: Bacteria > Bacillota > Clostridia > Oscillospirales > CAG-272 > UMGS902. The sequence goes on along the minus strand of CAYQBT010000229.1, from coordinate 1,242 downwards.
AAGAATAGAGCACGCCGTCGTCTCCGAACACCGGATCGACCAGCGTGAGCGTGTCTGCTCCCTTGAAGCGCCGGATGAACTGCTCGATGATCGCGCATTGATCCTCGCCCGAAAGAAAGCCGGTATACACCGCATCGGGGTGGATGCCGAGCGACTCCCAATGCTCTGCGATCGGTTCTATTGAATCGCTCATGTCGCGGAAATAGTAGCCGTCAAAGCCGCCGGTATGCGTAGAAAGCAGCGCGGTGGGGACGGGCAGCACCTGCACACCCATGGCAGACAGGGCAGGGATCACCACGGTCAGTGCACAGCGCCCGAACGCAGACAGGTCGTGCAGTGCGGCAACGCGCTTGATCGGTTGTTTTGCCATGGTCTATCCCTCCTTGCTGTAAAACTTCAATATCAATTCATTATACAATATCTTATATGCAATTTGCAAGAACAACTTGCATTTCTTTCAATTTATTTCGGTCACGCCCTTGACAGTTGACAGGAAAAAGTATATAATAAATTTGTGTAAATATACGTTGGCGCAGTGTGTCCACGGTCAACGATGGCTACATAATAAAAGCATGGAGGTACTCTGTAATGGGAATTTACATTACAGTCGGTGCCGTTTGCTTGATCGTAGGATTGTTGCTCGGCTCGGTGATCGGTATGGTCTACCGCCGCCGTGTTGCTGAAAAGGAGATCGGCAGTGCGGAGGAGCAGGCAGCAAAAATTGTTGAAGACGCTATCAAAGCGGCGGAAAGTAAGAAAAAGGAAGCTTTGCTTGAGGCAAAAGAGGAGATCCTCAGAAACCGTACGGAGACTGAGAACGAACTGAAAGAACGCCGCAAGGAAGTTTCCAGACTTGAACGCAGAATTCAGCAAAAGGAAGAATCACTCGACTCAAAGACGGACGTTCTTGAGAAAAAGACTGAGCTTCTCAATCAGAAAATCAAGGAGACGGAAGATCTCCGCGATGAGATTCAAAAAACGCTCGACTCCCACGTCGCCATTCTGGAAAGAATCGCGGGCTTTACCAAGGAGCAGGCGAAGGATGAACTTCTCTCTCGCGTAGAGACGGCACTGACACACGAAAAAGCGCTGAAAATTGCGCAGTTTGATGAGAAATTCAAGGAAGAAGCAGACGAGAAGGCAAAGAACATTCTCTCTCTTGCTATCCAGCGCTGTGCCGCTGACCATGTCAGCGAGATCACCATTTCGACCGTTCATCTCCCCAACGAGGATATGAAGGGA
>CAYQBT010000228.1:0-2609 GCA_964415775.1 uncultured Lachnospiraceae bacterium | reverse complement strand
CGGTCAGCCGCCGCGACGGCAACTATATGGTCTATTTCCCGTCCTACGAGTATATGACCGAGGTACAGACCATCTTCAAATACAAATATCCGCATATCAAGACGGTTCTGCAGGCAAAGAATATGTCCGAGGAGGCGCGGCGTGCCTTTCTTGATGTCTTCCGTACCGGCACACGGCAAACGCTGGTCGGCTTTTCGGTGCTTGGCGGCATCTATTCCGAGGGCATCGACCTTGTAGGCGACCGGCTGATCGGCTCTGTCATCGTCGGTGTCGGACTCACGAAGCCCACTAATGAGAGTGAAGTCATCCGCGAGTACTACGAAAACAAATACGAAGCGGGCAAGGAATATGCCTATATCTACCCCGGATTCAACCGCGTTTTGCAGGCTGCAGGGCGCGTGATCCGGACTGAGACCGATCGCGGTATCGTGATCTTTATTGACGAGCGCTATGCCGAGCCTATGTACAAGGAACTGCTCCCCTACCAGTTCCGCGCGGCAAAATTTGTCGGCGACACGCGGTCGCTGGAAAGCGTGCTCGACCGCTTCTGGGAAAAGGAATAAGCAAAAAAGGCTGCACTTGCAGCCTTTTTTTACTTTTTCTTTTGGATAAATCCGCGCAGAGCGGTGAGCGCATCCGAGAGGCCGCCCACCTCGTCAATGAGCCCGCACCGGACCGCCTCGTATCCGTCGATGATGGTTCCGACATCGTTGGCAAGCTCGCTTGTGTTGTTCATCATCCTGCGGAAATTCTCCTCCTCCACATGCGAATGTCCGCAGATAAAACGGACGATCCTGTCCTGCATTTTGTCAAAATAATAGAAGGTCTGCGGCACACCGATGATCGTGCCTGTAGTCCGTACAGGATGCAAGGTCATCGTAGCACTCGGCACGATAAACGACCGCCTGCCGCACACGGCAAGCGGCACGCCGATCGAGTGCCCGCCGCCCAGCACCAATGTGGCCGTGGGCGTTTGCATGGACGCAACCAGCTCGGCGATCGCGAGCCCAGCCTCCACATCGCCGCCCATAGTATTGAGCAAAAGTAGCAGTCCTTCGATCTCTTCATTTTCCTCAATCGCGCAGAGCAGCGGCAGAATATGCTCATACTTGGTGGTCTTTTGCGTGGAGTCCAGAACAAAATGCCCCTCGATCTGCCCGATGATCGACAGACAATGGATATTGCCGCCTGCATTTTTTGTAGTGACACCGCCGACCTTGGCGATCTCTGTCAGATGATCGCCCGATAAATCACCGTCGTCATTCTTTTCATCTTTTTCTTTGTCTTCTGCCATATTTCTGACCATTCCTTTCCGTGAAGCGCGCATTCTCGTAAAAATCCATAAAAGATATAAAAAGTTTACGCAAAAATATTTGTATTTAAACATTTACAAAGCAAAAGGTTTGTGATACAATTAACATTGTTGAAATATGCAAAAAAATAAATTACATAAGGAGAACAATCATGGCAGAGAAATTTTTGGTTGAAACTTCCGCAAGACACGTACATCTTTCCACCGCAGACATCGAGACGCTGTTCGGCAAGGGCTATACCCTCACCCACAAGAAGGATCTGAGCCAGCCCGGTCAGTACGCATGCGAAGAGCGCGTTACGCTCGTCGGCCCCAAGAAGCCGATCGCAAACGTAATCATCCTCGGTCCAGCAAGACCGGCTACGCAGGTTGAGCTGTCCTTCACCGATGCACGTACCCTCGGCGTAAGCGCACCCGTTCGTGAGAGCGGCGATGTTGCAGGCAGTGCCGGCTGCAAGCTCGTTGGCCCCGCAGGCGAGGTTGAGATCGCAGAGGGCGTGATCGTTGCAAAGCGTCACATCCACATGACTCCCGCAGATGCAGAGAAGCTCGGCGTTTGCGATAAGGAGATCGTCAGCGTTAAGCTCGATTCCAATGGCAGAAGCACCGTCTTCGGTGATGTTGTCGTTCGCGTCAACCCGAACTTTGCACTGGCTATGCACATCGACACCGATGAAGCAAACGCGGCTGCAGCATTCGGCGAATTCTACGGCGAGATCGTAAAGTAAAAGCAAAATAAATACATAAGGAGATAAAACCATGAGCAAAGAATTTTCTTGTGAGTACGCCATGAGCACCGAAGTTGCGCACATGGGCTGTGTCACAAAGGGCTGCGACCACGGTCCCGCTCCGATTCCGGAAGAGGGCAAATGGGTACAGTCTAAACAGATCACCGACATTTCCGGCTATACCCACGGTATCGGCTGGTGCGCACCCCAGCAGGGCGGCTGCAAGCTCTCTTTGAACGTAAAGAACGGTATCATCGAGGAAGCACTCGTTGAGACCATCGGTTGCTCGGGTATGACCCACTCCGCAGCAATGGCTGCTGAGATTCTCCCCGGCAAGACGCTTCTCGAAGCACTCAACACCGACCTCGTATGTGACGCGATCAACACCGCTATGCGCGAGCTGTTCCTGCAGATCGTATACGGCAGAACGCAGTCCGCTTTCTCCGAGGGCGGTCTGGTTATCGGCGCAGGTATGGAAGACCTCGGCAAGGGCGCTCGCTCCATGGTTGGTACCATGTACGGCACCAAGGCTAAGGGTGTTCGTTACCTCGAAATGACCGAGGGCTACT
>CAYQBT010000227.1:0-2614 GCA_964415775.1 uncultured Lachnospiraceae bacterium | reverse complement strand
AAAAGCCGAGGCGCACAAGACCACCATTCTCCCCGGCTATACGCATCTGCAAAGAGCGCAGCCGATCGCGTTCGGGCACCATCTGCTTGCGTATGCCATGATGCTGCTCCGCGATCTCGACCGCCTTGCCGACTGCAAAAAGCGCACGAACGTCTCCCCGATCGGCTGCTGTGCGCTGGCAGGCACGACTTACGCGACCGACCGCCGCGCCGAAGCCGCTTCGCTCGGCTTTGACGGCATCTGCATGAACAGTCTCGACGGCGTCTCCGACCGCGACTTCTGCGTCGAGCTGATGAGCGCCCTTTCGATCCTCATGATGCACCTCTCTCGCTTCTCCGAGGAGATCATCCTCTGGTCGAGCTGGGAATTCAAGTTTGTCGAGCTGTCGGACGCATTTACCACCGGCTCGTCCATCATGCCGCAGAAGAAGAACCCCGACATGGCAGAGCTGGTCCGCGGCAAGACCGGCCGTGTGTACGGCGATCTGCTATCCCTCCTCACCACCCTCAAGGGTCTGCCGCTGGCCTACAACAAGGACATGCAGGAGGACAAGGAAGGCGTATTTGACGCCTGCGACACCGTGAAAATGTGTTTGCCCGTGTTCACCGGCATGATTGAGACGATGCAGGTATGCGAGGCGAACATGAAAGCGGCAGCAGAGAAAGGCTTTATCAACGCGACCGACCTTGCAGACTACCTCGTAAAAAAGGGTCTTCCCTTCCGCTCGGCGTATAAGCTGTCGGGCGAGATCGTGGCAAAATGCATTGCCGAAAACAAGGTGCTCGAAACGCTGACGCTTGCCGAATACAAGGCATTCTCCCCGCTCTTTGACGCCGATCTCTATCCCGAGATTGACCTTTCTGCCTGCGTGGAGAAGCGCATCAGCGAGGGCGGGACCTCGCTCTCTTCGATCGAAGCGCAGATCGCATTTGTAAAGGAACGTTTAGCATGACCAAGATTTTTATAGACGGCAGTGCCGGCACGACCGGACTGCGTATCCACGAACGTCTGTCGGAAAGAACCGACATCGAACTTCTGCTCCTGCCCGACGAGCTCCGCAAGGATGCTTCGGCACGGCGGGACGCGCTCTGCAGCGCGGACATCGCTTTCCTCTGCCTGCCCGACGACACAGCAAGAGAAGCGGTTGCACTTGCCGAGGACTCGAAGGTGGCTATCATCGACACCTCGACCGCGCACCGCACCATCGAGGGCTGGGAATACGGCTTTCCGGAGCTGTACGGGCGGAAAAAACGGATCGCCGAGGCGAAGCGCATCGGCAATCCCGGCTGCCATGCCAGCGGCTTTATCGCGCTGGTCGAGCCGCTGATCCGCAAAGGACTGCTCAAAAAAAGCGCTTCCCTCTCCTGCTTCTCGCTGACCGGTTACTCGGGCGGCGGCAAGAAGATGATCGCCGAATACGAGAGCGAAAACAGAGATCCGCTGCTTGCCGCGCCCCGTATGTACGGGCTCACCCAACAGCATAAACATCTGAAAGAAATGCAGAAGATCTGCGGGCTGGATACGCCGCCTGTCTTCTGCCCCATCGTTGCCCCGTTCTACGCGGGCATGGAGGTGACCGTACCGCTTTCTGCAAAGCAGATAAACGGCTCGGCCGAAAACATCCGCGAGGTATATAAGGCATATTATTCGCACGGTCTCGTCCGCTTTGTCGAAAGCGCGGACGAGAGCGGATTCCTCTCCGCAAACGCGTTTGCAGGGCGGGACGATATGCAAGTCACCGTCTGCGGAAACAGCGAGCGCATCCTGCTCGTTGCCCGCTATGACAACCTCGGCAAGGGCGCATCCGGCGCCGCGATCCAGAATATGAACCTGCTCCTCGGCGCGGATGAAGCCGAAGGACTCGTTTGCGGCGATTAACGGCAAAAAACACCCACCGTAGGGCGTTACACTTGCTCCCGCCGTTTTGCTACGGTGCGATGTTGTACATGCGGCGGGAGCAAGCCCCCGCCCTACAAAATACCAAATACCATATCCGAAAGGAACCTTTCCATGAAGTTAATTTCCGGCGGCGTTTGCGCCGCACAAGGCTTTACCGCAGGCGGCGTACACTGCGGTGTACGCAAAAACCGCACCAAAAAGGATCTGGCAATGATCTACAGCGCCGTCCCCGCAAGTGCGGCAGCCGTATATACCACCAATTTAGTCAAGGGCGCGCCCCTCACCGTCACCAAGGCACATATTGCCGACGGAAAGGCACAGGCTGTCCTCTGCAACAGCGGTAACGCCAACACCTGCAATGCCAACGGCATCGAGATCGCCGAGAAAATGTGCGACCTCGCCGCGGCCTCACTTGGCATCAAGGCCACCGACATCGTGGTTGCCTCGACCGGCGTGATCGGTCAGCCGCTTGCGATCGAACCGTTTGAAACCGGTATTCCGCCCCTCGTAAAAGCGCTCACCGCCGACGAGAGCGGCAGCGACGCGGCGGCCGAGGGCATCATGACCACCGACACGGTCAAAAAGGAGGTCGCCGTGGAGTTCACCGTCGGCGGCAAGACCTGCCGCATCGGCGGCATCGCCAAGGGCAGCGGCATGATCCACCCGAATATGGCAACGATGCTCGTTTTCATCACCACCGACGTCTGCATTGCTC
>CAYQBT010000226.1:0-2615 GCA_964415775.1 uncultured Lachnospiraceae bacterium | reverse complement strand
CAACAACGAGTACTGGCTGGAGCGTGACGCGGCACTGCGTACCGATTTCAACATTCAAAGCGGATTTGCGGCTTCGGACATGGAGCGCATCAAGCACAAGTCCAAGATGAAGCACTATTATGAAAAGGTGGGCATTCCGGTTGCCCGCTACTACATGGTCAAGACGCTTGCGGGCTGCCGCTCCTTTATCAAAAAGGTCGGTTATCCGGTCGTGGTCAAGCCGGACAACGGCGTCGGCGCTGCCGCAACCTATAAGCTGAAAAATGATGAGGATCTGGTCGCCTTCTTCGAGAGCTATCCGAAGGAAGTGCCCTACATCATGGAGGAATTTGTCAAGGCACAGGTCAACTCCTATGATGCGATCATCAATAGCAAGGGCGAGCCGGTTTTCGAGACCGGCAACGTCACGCTCGATTCGATCATGGACATCGTGAACAATCAGGACAACAGTCTGTACTATATCGTGAAAGACCTGCCCGACGATGTTCGGGAAAAAGGACGCGCCACGGTCAAGAGCTTCGGCGTCAAGAGCCGCTTCGTCCACTTTGAGTTCTTCCGCCTGACAGAGGATCAGGAGGGACTTGGCAAAAAGGGCGACGTGGTTGCGCTGGAGGTCAATATGCGTCCCTGCGGCGGCTTCTCCCCCGATATGATGAACTTTGCAAACTCCACCAACGTGTATAAGATCTGGGCGGACATGATCGCGTTTGACAGCACGCTTGCGCCCCAGGGTGAGCGTTTCTATTGCGGCTTTGCCGGCCGCCGAGACGGCAAGAACTTTGTGCTCAGCCACGAGGAGCTGCTTGAAAAGTACAGCGCCAACATGAAGATGGTCGAGCGCATTCCCGATGCACTGGCAGGTGCCATGGGCAACCAGATGTATGTCGCAAACTTCTCCGCCAAGGAAGAACTCGACGCATTCTATAAGGACGCCGTTGCCTGCAAATAAAATCACCCGAAAGAGCCGGAACCACGGCTCTTTTTTTGCCGCTCGCGGCAAAACGGGGCGTCGAGGACGCCTGTCCTACGGATTTTGTGAGCCACGTATTTTTGCAATATTCTTTTATACCGGTTGATTTTTTGCGCGGGATATTATAAAATGTAAACGAAACTATGCATACCCGGAGGGACTCTATGAACGGAAATTTGCGTGGCAGAGCCATGCCGCATACCGAGGCTTTTATCAAAGCACATATTGCAAACGGCGGCGCGGGAGATGTTGCTTTCGCGATCGGCGACAGCGCGGGCGAAGTCTACCGCTTCTTTGCCAGCAGCCGCGGCGATGTGCAAAACGGACAGACGCAGTACGACATGATGTCGGTCTCCAAGATCATGACGGTTGCGCCGCTTTTCCAGATCGCCATGGAGGAGGGAAGAGTCTCCCCCGAAGATACGCTCGGCAAGTATTTCCCCGAAGCCCCCGATGATAAAAAGGATATTCCGCTGTGGATGCTGCTTTCGCACTGCAGCGGCATGGCACGCTATGTGTTCCCCGAATACTTCGGCCCCGACCGCCGCGCCGAGGCGATTCGCTTCCAGCTTGGCCATCCGCTTCGCTTTGCACCCGGCACCGACTATTTTTATTCCTGCAGTGCATTTATTATCCTCGGATTTTTGCTGGAGCGTATCTTCAATGCGCCCCTCGATCGCCTGTTTGACGATCGCATTGCACGCCCGCTCGGACTGCGCTCTACAAGCTTTTGCTGCCGCGAGGATGAAAACCTCGTGCGCTGTACGCGTAAGGCTTTTGAGGGCGATAACAAATGCAGTGACGATAACAACCGCCGACTGTTCGGCGTTTCGGGCAATGCGGGCATCTTCTCCTGCATAGACGATATGACCGTGTTCGGACGGTCGCTTCTGCATCGGCACGGCACGCTGATGAAAGCGGAGACCTTTGCCGCAGGCGCAAAGGATCTCGCGCCCACGCTTCCGATCGGGCGCGCGCTCGGATATGTGTACGCGGACGCACGCTACAAGCAGGGCGGCAGACTGCTTTCGGCAGGCTCGCTCGGGCATACCGGCTTCAGCGGCACGGCAGTTTTTGCCGATTATGAAAAGGATCTGTATGTGGTATCCCTCTCCAATACGGCACTCTATGCGTTCAATCGTAAGCTTGATTGCTCGGCAGAGTGCGCAAAATTCCGCGAAGGGCTGCACAACGCCATTGCCGACGACCTTGGCGTATAAAATCCTGCCTGCATATATTTTTACATAAGCCATTGGGAAAAGAGGCACTTTTATGACTATCAGAATCGGAATCGTAGGCTATGGCAATCTCGGACGCGGCGTGGAATGCGCCATCCGGCAAAACGGCGACCTTGCGCTGTACGGCGTGTTCACCCGCAGAGATCCGTTTGCGCTACAGACGTGCACCGGTGCTCCGGTGTATGCTATGGCGGATATTTTAAACCATAAGGAAAACATCGACGTGCTGATCCTCTGCGGCGGCAGTGCAACCGATCTGCCCGCGCAGACACCTGCGCTTGCAGAGCACTTCAATGTTGTGGACAGCTTTGATACGCATGCGAAGATCCCCGAGCATTTTGCGCGGGTGGACAGCGCGGCAAAGAGATCGGGCAAGGTTGCCATGATCTCGGTCGGCTGGGATCCCG
>CAYQBT010000225.1:0-2617 GCA_964415775.1 uncultured Lachnospiraceae bacterium | reverse complement strand
GTAGGACGAATATCCGGCAGCCGCGGTGGTTACGATCTTTCTCTGCGGCAATTTACCCTTGATCGTTTCGCTGACAGCTTTGAGCGGATTCGCCGCGCCGGTCACACGCATAGCGCCATAGACATACGAACGTCCCGAAAGCGGATCGCGGATCGCGCCGCCGATACAGGTCGCTGCACCGCCAAACGGTTCGATCTCGGTGGGATGATTGTGTGTCTCATTTTTGAAAAGCAGTAGCCAAGGCTCGCTCTTGTCGTCTACCTCAACATTGATCTTCACCGTACAAGCATTGATCTCTTCGGATTCATCAAGCTTATCCAGCTTGCCATGTTTTTTCAGATATTTTACCGCAACCGTTGCGAGATCCATCAGGCAGATCGGCTTGGTTCTGCCGAGCTCTGCGCGAACCGCCAGATAGTCGTCATATGCCTTCTGCAAAAGTTCGTCTTCGAATTTTACAGAATCAATGATGGTCGAAAACGTAGTATGGCGGCAGTGATCCGACCAATATGTATCGATCATGCGGATCTCCGTGATGGTAGGATCACGTTGCTCACTCTTAAAATATGCCTGACAGAATGCAATATCCGCATCATCCATTGCAAGGCCGTAGTCTGCAACAAACTGCGAAAGACCTGCCGTATCCAGCTTTGTAAAGCCTGTGAGCGTCTTTACCTCGGTGGGAACCGTGTACTGCATTTCCAGCGTTTCAGGCTTCTCCAAAGAAGCTTCGCGCGCTTCCACAGGATTGATGACATACTTTTTGATCTCGGCGATCTCTTCTTTGGTCAATTCCCCATACAGTGCATACACTTTTGCAGTACGTACAATGGGACGATCTCCCTGCGAAATGATCTGGATACATTGCGCTGCCGAATCCGCACGCTGATCAAACTGACCGGGCAAGAATTCAACAGCAAAAACAACCGCGTCTCCAAGCTCTGCACTCTCGGTTGCAATGTCCAACTGCGGCTCGGAAAACACAGTTTTGGTTGCATATGCAAACAACTCGGGGGTGATGTTCTCCGCGTCATACCGATTGAGCACGCGAACATCCGTGAGTCCTTTTATGCCAAGCAGGGCGCGCGCATCCGACAGGAGCGCCTTTGCCTCATTTGCAAGTTCTTTTTTCTTTTCAACAAATACTCTGTATACCATTAACGCTCCTCCGTTGCCGCCAGCGCCCGCGCGCCAATATCATGACGGTAATATGCATTGTCAAAGTGAATCTTATCCACCATAGCATATGCATCATCTACAGCATCCTGTAATGTATCCGCTACTGCCGTTGCTCCCAGCACACGGCCGCCGTTTGTAACAAGTTTTCCGTCACGGATTGCGGCACCTGCCACATAAACACTATCCGAAACGCTTGCGGGAATTGTCATTTCGAATCCCTTTTCATACTGTGTGGGATACCCTTTGGAAGCCATAATCACACAGCAAGCATGCTTGTCGGAAAATTTAACCTCGGTTTCATCCAGTTTACCGGCAGTTACCGCCTGCATAACGGAGAGAAGGTCGCTTTCCAGAAGCGGGAGTACAACCTGCGTTTCGGGATCGCCGAAGCGACAGTTATACTCGATCACCTTCGGTCCGTTTGGCGTTAGCATGAGACCGAAATACAGACAGCCTTTAAAGGTGCGGCCCTCGGCGTTCATTGCCGCGATTGTAGGCTTGAAAATTTTCTCCATGCAAACCGCCGCAATCTCCTCCGTATAGTACGGATTGGGCGCGACAGTACCCATACCGCCCGTGTTGAGACCGGTATCTTTGTCACCTGCACGCTTGTGATCCATGGAAGAAATCATCGGAACAACCGTTTTTCCATCGGTGAATGCCAAAACAGACACTTCCGGCCCGGTCAAAAAATCTTCAATAACGATTTGATCGCCGCTCTTGCCAAACACCTTATCCAGCATCATCGACTTAACGGCTTCGCGCGCAGCTTCGCGGGTTTCTGCAATAACCACGCCCTTGCCAAGTGCGAGTCCGTCTGCCTTGATAACGGTAGGAATCGGCGCAGTCTCCAAATATGCAAGTGCCGCATCCAGATTGTCAAACACTGCATATGTTGCGGTCGGGATACTATACTTTTTCATCAGATCCTTGGAAAAGACCTTGCTACCTTCGATAATCGCAGCATTTGCGCGCGGACCAAAGCAAGGAATTCCCTTGGCTTCAAGGGCGTCCACCGCCCCCAGCACCAACGGATCATCCGGAGCAACGATCGCATAGTCGATCCTGTTCTCCACAGCAAACGCCGTAATTCCCTCGATATCCTTGGCACCGATATTTACACAGATCGCGTCTGCAGCGATACCGCCGTTTCCGGGAAGTGCATAGATCGCGGAAACAGAAGGATTCTCTTTGATCTTTTTAATGATAGCGTGTTCTCTTCCGCCGCCGCCAACAACTAATACTTTCATCTGTCCTCCAAAATCAATGATGGAACAAACGCATTTTGGTAAATGCCATCGTCATGCCGTATTTATCGCAGCACTCGATTACAAGATCGTCGCGGATCGATCCGCCCGGCTCTGCAATATACTTTACACCGCTGCGCTTCGCACGCTCAATATTGTCGCTGAACGGGAAGAACGCATCCGAACCAAGC
>CAYQBT010000224.1:0-2624 GCA_964415775.1 uncultured Lachnospiraceae bacterium | reverse complement strand
TCGCTGTCGCCGACGAGCGCAACATACGGAATACCGCTGCGGTTTGCAAACTTCATCTTCGGCTTCATACCCTTGTCGAGGCAATATACATCGACATTGAGTCCTGCCGCACGCATGGTTGCCGCACTCTCCAGCACGAACTCGATGTGATTTTTATCCATAGGGATAAAGAGCACGTCGGTCAGGCTCTTGCGGTCATCCGAGAGGATATTTTCGCTGCGAAGCTGCGAGAACAGACGCGTGAGACCGATCGAGATGCCGATACCTGGCAGACGGTCATCGGTATAGTAACCGGTAAGATTGTCGTAGCGGCCTCCCGAGCACACACTGCCGAGCGCGGGATAGTCCACCATCTTGGTCTCGTAGACCGTACCGGTGTAATAATCCAGACCGCGCGCGATAGTGAGGTCAATAGCGATATTCTTTTCGGGGATGCCGTACATATATGCGTAGGATGCGACCTTATTCAGCTCATCCACGCCGGTACGGAAGGTCTCATCGGCGCAGTCTACCTTTGCGAGTGCGTCCAGCACCTCGGCATTCGTGCCGCTGATGCTGATGAAGCTTAAGATCTTGTCCGCAGCCGCGCCGTCCACGCCGAATTCGGCAAGCTCAGCCATGACCTTCTCTGTGCCGATCTTCTCCAGCTTGTCGATCGTACGCAGGATGTCGCCGATCTTTTCTGCAAGTCCGAGAGATGCAAAGAAGCCATTGAGCACCTTACGGTTGTTGATGCGGATCACAAATTCGCCAAAGTTCAGCTTGGTGAATACGTTGTAGATCACCGCGGGCATCTCGGCATCATACATAAGATCGAGCTCCTCGGAGCCGATAATGTCGATGTCGCACTGATAGAACTCGCGGAAGCGCCCTTTCTGCGGGCGCTCGCCGCGGTACACCTTGCTCATCTGATAGCGCTTGAACGGGAAGACGAGATCCGCTTTGTGCAGCGCAACATACCGTGCAAGCGGCACGGTCAGGTCAAAGCGCATGGACAGATCGGTATCGCCCTTGGTGAAGCGATAGATCTGCTTTTCGGTCTCGCCGCCTGCCTTGGCGAGCAGGACGTTCGAGTATTCGAGCACGGGGGTGTCGAGCGGCAAAAAGCCGAAGCTCTCATACACCTCGCGGATGGTATCGTACATTCTGTTGAACAGAATCTGATCGGGGGGAAGCAGCTCCATGGTGCCTTGCAGCACGCGGGGCTCGGTTTTATTAGACATGGTCATTCTCCTTATGCACGGAATTGGTATTCGTAAAGCTCTTTGTAGATGCCGCCGACTTGCATCAATGCCTCGTGGTCGCCGCGCTCCTTGATGCCCTCGTCGGTCATAACGATGATCTCATCCGCCTTTTTTACGGTAGAAAGGCGGTGGGCAACAACAATGGTCGTTCTGCCCTCGGACAGCTCGTTAAGGCTCTCGGTGATCTGCTGTTCGGTTGCGTTGTCGAGTGCCGAAGTCGCCTCATCCAGAATGAGGATCGGCGGATTCTTGAGAAAGACGCGCGCGATCGCAACGCGCTGCTTCTGACCGCCCGAAAGCTTGACGCCGCGTTCGCCGACCTGCGTATCATAGCCGTCGGGAAGCGTCATCACATAGTCATGGATGTTCGCGCGCTTTGCCGCGGCGATCATCTCCTCATCGCTTACCTTACCCGCGCCGTAGCAGATGTTATCGCGGATCGTGGAGTCGAACAGGAACACGTCCTGCGAGACGATGCCGACCTTGCGGCGGAGGGAGTCGAGCGTGATGTCGCGGATATCCACACCGTCAATGGTCACGCTGCCGTCCTCAATATCGTAAAAACGAGGAATGACGTTGCAGATCGTGGTCTTTCCGCCGCCCGAGGGACCGACCAGCGCCAGCGTTCTGCCGGGCGCAACCTTGAAAGTGAGATCGTGCAGGATCTCTTTGGAATCGCCGTAGCGGAAGGTCACATTGCAAAAAGCGATCTCGCCTTTAACATCTTCGATCGGCTTTGCCGAGGGGCTGTCTTCTTCAACAGGCGTATCCATAATCGAGCAGAAGCGTTCAAACCCGCTCATGCCGTTCTGGAACTGCTCAATGAAGTTGACAAGGCGATTGATCGGATCCACAAAGACGTTTGCATAGATCAAAAATGCCGCAAAATCACCAGGCGTGATCTTGCCGTAAATGCAGAAAAGTCCGCCGCTGACGAGCACGATCAGCTTGAGAATATCGAACATAAACATCGAGGTGCTGTGGAACTGTGCCATAGCGCTGAGCGCACGCGCGCGCACGGCTACAAACTGCTTCGTAACGCCGTCAAACTTTTCGTTCTCATAGTCTCCCGCAACATACGCCTTGGTCACGCGCACACCGGTAAGACTGTTTTCAATGGTAGCATTGATCACCGCGTTTTCCGCACGCATTGCCTTGAATTCCACACTCATCTTTTTGCGCATATGCATCGCAAAGACGACCATGACCGGAATAAAGGCAAAGATGATCAGCGTCAGCCAGATATTGACCTGCGCCATCAGAACGAAGGAGCCGATCAGCAAAACGAATGCAAGGAAAAGGTCCTCGGGACCGTGATGCGCAAGCTCGCAGACATCCAGCAGGTCTCCGACGATGCGCGAGATCAGCGCGCCGGTCTTG
>CAYQBT010000223.1:0-2630 GCA_964415775.1 uncultured Lachnospiraceae bacterium | reverse complement strand
AATGCCGCAAAATACGGCTTTGTCCAGCGCTATCCCGAAAACAAAACGAGCGTGACCGGTATCACAAACGAGCCCTGGCACTTCCGCTATGTCGGCAAAGGTCACGCCGCATACATGGCAGAAAACGGACTGGTGCTCGAAGAATATATCGCCCTGCTCTATAAGCACCCGTACGACAAGGAACACCTGACCTTCTCGTATGACGGCGTTGCCTATGAAGTATTCTTCGTTCCGTTCGCAAGCGATGCGGAGGCGGTGGAGATCTCTCTCCCCGTCGATTGTACCTACACCGTCTCCGGCAACAACTGGGACGGCGTGATTGTAACCATCACCCGATAACTCAAAAACATATTTATATTTGGAGGTACATACTATGTTTTGCAAAAACTGCGGACAAGAGCTGCCGGAAGGCGGCAAATTCTGCCCGAACTGCGGTGCGGACAATTCGCCCGTAGAAAACACCAAGCAGGAATCGGTCTATAGCGGTACCGTAAGCGACGCACCGAAAAGCGGTATCCAGAACCGCAGCATCGTACTTTGGATCCTGATCACGCTTTTCACATGCGGCATCGGCGGACTTGTATGGCTGTATCTGTTGGTCGAGGACATCAACAAGGTTTCGGAAGATACCAATGCCTTCTCCGGCATCATGGTCATCCTGCTTTCGCTTGTCACCTGCAGCATCTATACATACATCTGGATGTGGAAAGCCGGCAAGCAGATCAACCAGGCCAAGGAAAGCCGCGGCATGTCTGCTGATTCCAATATGCCGCTCATTTATTTACTGCTCGCTATCTTCGGTTTCGGCATCGTCGCGTATGCACTGATGCAGAACGATTTGAACAATCTTGCCGCTTAAGTTTCATGCAAAAGCGGCTGAAGCTGGTACTGCTGTGTACAGGAATCGCGCTTGGCGCGGGGCTCGCATATGCCCTGCTGATCCGTATCGTCGGATTCGGCATCCCCTGCATGTTCCATATGCTCACGGGGCTTGACTGCGCCTCCTGCGGCATCAGCCGTATGTGCATGGCGCTTCTGCAGCTTCGCTTTGCCGAAGCGTTTCACCATAATCCCGCGATATTCTGCATGCTGCCGCTCGGCGCGGCGGTACTGCTTGTCTGGGCGGTGCGCTATGTGCGCACGGGCAGGAAAAATCTCGCCCCTTGGATGTATGCGGCGATCGTTTTTATGACAGTAGTGCTCATTCTCTTCGGAATTGTCCGAAATTTGGTTTAAATTCATTCAAAAAACGGCGAAATCTTTGATTTTCGCCGTTTTTCTTTGATTTTGACCGCTTTTGCTCACCTTGACAATCAAAGCGGCTGAATGGTATAATATAGAATATATAGAAATCTTACTATAAGTATATGGATACAAGGAGATGGTTTTTTCATGCCAGCAGACGCCGGGAGTAGTATAGGGATCCAGATATTTTTCTACATAGTGTTGATCCTTGGCGGCGCCTATTTCGCCAGTGCCGAAAGCTCTTATGCCAGAGCCAACAAGATCCGACTGCGCAATGCCGCCGATAACGGAAACAGAAAAGCGAAGAAAGCGCTGTACATTGCCAATAACTTTGACAAGGCGCTGACCTCGATTCTGATCGGCAACAATATCATGCATCTGAGCTGCTCTGCGCTTGCAACAGTCATCGCCGCAAGCATAGGAATCCCCACATTGCTTGCTACGGTCGTTACCACGGCCATTGTATTTTTACTCAGCGAGATGCTCCCGAAAAGCTTTGCCAATGCAAACAGCGAAAAGGTTGCTTTGGCGTATTCGGGCTCTCTCTCTTTGCTGATGAAGCTCTTTACGCCCATAGCTTTTATATTTACCAAGCTCAGCACCCTGATCTCCAAGCTGTTCGGCGGAGGGCAGGATGAGCGCATGACCGAAGAAGAGCTGGAAACCATTATCGACACGGTAGAGGAAAGCGGCACGCTCGATGAAGAGCAGACCGATCTTCTGCAGAACGCAGTGGACTTCACCAAAACGCCGGTCGAAAACGTAATGACGATGCGCGAGGACATCTGCGGCATCGACATAAGCACCCCTGCGGATGAGATCCTTGAGATTGTCAAAAACAGCGGATTTTCCCGTCTGCCCGTATACAGCGGCGACATTGACCATGTGGTCGGTATCCTTTCGATCCGTGAATATCTGCGCGCGCATCTCCGCCGCGGCAGCGTCAATCTGCGCCGTGTAATGATGCCGCCGAAATTTGCCGCACCCGATGCGGCGATCGACGATCTGTTCCGCGAAATGAGCGCGGGCAAGCAGCAGTTCCTGATCGTGCGCGACGGCGAGACCACCGTCGGCATTGCCACCATCGAGGACTTTCTGGAGGAGCTGGTCGGCGAGATCTGGGACGAATACGACGAGTATGACGAAAACTTCATCAAGCTCGGCGGCAACTACTTTGAAATCTCGCCGAAAATGAAGGTGCGGGACGCATTTGCCCGTATCGGCTATGAAGCGATGTTGCCTAATGACATCCAGAAGAAAACGCTGGAAGCATGGCTCCGCTCCAATGTAGAGTGTGAGGAGCTCAAAAAAGACATGGGCTTTACCTTTCAAAATCTCGCGATCATGGCAGGCGAGCTGGAGGATAACAGCACGCTCACCGGCGT
>CAYQBT010000222.1:0-2644 GCA_964415775.1 uncultured Lachnospiraceae bacterium | reverse complement strand
CGATGCCAGAATGAGCGAGAAAGAATTTCTTACGCTCCTCCTTCGCGCGATGGAATATACCGATAAAAACGACGGTAGCGGCGACTTTGTCTGGAGCAATCCGTTTGCCTTGGCGAAGAAGATCGGATTGATCGCGCATACTGCAGAGAATACAGATTTTGTACGTGGTGACGCTTTTGTTGCCTGCAGCAATGCGCTGGAAAGTATATGTAAAGGTGGAAAAACCGTGTCTGAAAAATTGATAAGCGCAAATGTAATTACCGAAAAGGCATACGGATATGCAAAGCGTATCGCAAATGGAGAAACGATCGTTGTAGCCTGTGTTGGTGACAGCATCACGCCGGGCACCGGCTCCTCCAATGCATCCCTTTACAGTTATCCTGCACAGCTCCAAAAACTGCTTGGCAAGGGCTTTAGCGTGGTGAATTGCGGCAAGGCTTCTTCCTATGTGATGGATCCGTCTGCACCGTATAATGCAAAGAGCTCCAGACCTGACCTGTGGTATCCCAACACGGCACAGTACAAGACCTTGATGGCTTCGAATGCGGATATTGTCATCGTGATGCTCGGCACCAACGATGCACGCAGCATGACGCATCCTGATGCGGAGACGGATTTTGTAACGGATTATAAGGCGCTTATCCGTGATATCCAAGGCATGTCTTCCAAGCCGGACATCTATCTTTCTACGATGATCCCTGCTGTAAATGCCTCTATCACCTATCAGGGAACCGTATATACGCTTCCGCGCCTGATTCGTTCGATCGCTGCGGAGCTGCAGCTTCCGCTGATCGAAACCGATACTGCAACGCATGATTATTACAGCGTATATCTGCCAGACGGCGATTCGGTGCATCCGAAGGACGACACCTATCCCATGCTTGCGGTCAACTTCTATAACGAGGTGTTTGACCACAACAAAGCGCTTCCGATGCTGCCGAAGGCTGCCGGAGACGTTGTATACGTTTCTATGCGCGGTAAGGCTACAAACGGCGGTACATCGCCTGCGGATGCAGTCAATAATTTCGGACTTGCAGTGGCTATGCTGCGAGAGAACGGCGGTACTGTGGTCGTTTCGGGACCGCTCATGGTCAAGGGAACGTATCTTGTAAAATGCGGCGGTCCGGTAACTGTTACCTCGGTATATGACGGTGTGGATTACGGTGCCACCGCGAGCGCGGCACTCGTACCTTCCGGCAGCCTGACTCTGGCAAGCGATTTCTGCTTTGAAAACGTTTCGATCCAGCCGTCTGCCGCATCCTGCTATATCAATTGCAATTATAACGATCTGACGATCGGCGAAGGGATTACAAGCCCGAGTAAGAACCTGCCCTCCATCAACGTGGGTTACCGTCTGGAGAGCGGTGCGATGACTCCGGAGGATGCTTCCTGCCATGCGGATTGCACCGTACGGGTGGCAAGCGGAAAATGGCTGGTGATCCGCGGCGGTAATATGCGTACGACTGAGGCCTCTCCTGTGGGAACGATCGATAAGGGCGTCAAGCTTTCGATCTTCATCAGCGGCGGAGAATTTACCTATACCGGTGTCAATGCCAACACGGCGATCGGCATGAACAGCAGCGAAGGCGACGTTTATTTTGAGATCAGCGGCGGAAGCTTTGTCGGCGGTGTCTACGGTATCAGCCGTACCGGCACGAACACGACCGGCAAAAAGCCTGTTTTCAGCGGTAATTTTGAAATGAAGGTTACCGGCGGTACGTTTGCAAAGGGCATTGGACTTTATCATACTGCCGATACACCAAAGGCGACCGGGACGACCGTTCTCACCATTACAAAGGCACTTGAAAGCGTGGCAAAGACCTCTGATTTCGCAAAAGTGAATGTGGTAGAGTAATTTTAAAAAAGCACTTGACAACATTTTGGCGCTGTGCTATCATTACACCATACCAATACGAAACCTGTGACGGAGAGTAGTACCTTCGCTTCAGCGTTTACAGAGAGCCGCAGGCGGTGGGATTGCGGTAGCGACAGCGATCGGGAATGGACTTCGGAGGGCAAACTGAGCCGGATTCGGTTAGGGGCGACGGTAGGCGGCCGTTAGAGCGCAGAGTGTATGATCGTACACCGATGAGAGCGTAAGCAGGACTTACGAATTTGGGTGGTACCGCAGGTTTTTATCCTGTCCCATTTTACATGGGACAGGATTTTTGATTTTTACCGAAAGGAGACTGCAATGTTTATTTTAGCAAGACGATGGTGACGCTTTTTCTGCTTTCATCAGAAAAATAACATTGAACAGAGGAGACAGAATTATGAACTTCAGCGGAATTGATTTTGATACATATTTTAAGAGTTATCCGGACGAAAAGGGGTATTTCGGCAGATACGGCGGTTGCTATGTCAGCCCCGAACTGCAAAAGGCAATGGCGGAGATCACCGAGGCGTATTTCACCATCTGCAAGTCCTCCAAGTTTATCAGCGAATTGCGCCGTATCCGCCGCGAATTTCAAGGCAGACCGACGCCGATCTCCCACCTCGAGCGCCTTTCTTCCTCGCTCGGCAACGTCCAGCTTTATGTAAAGCGCGAGGATCTCAACCATACCGGCGCGCATAAGCTCAACCACTGCATGGGTGAGGCGCTGCTGGCAAAATACATGGGCAAGAAGAAGGTCATCGCCGAGAC
>CAYQBT010000221.1:0-2659 GCA_964415775.1 uncultured Lachnospiraceae bacterium | reverse complement strand
AGCAGAAGGTATGTACGGTGATATTGGTGGGATCGAGCGCCGCAATACGCTCCAGCGATGCCGAAAACTTTTTGAAATTGTCGCCGGGGAGACCGACAATAAGGTCGGTATTGATGTCGCGGATGCCGGATGCTTTAGCGAGTGCATACGCCCCCAAAAAGTCGTCGGCGGTGTGTCTGCGCCCGATGCTTTCCAGCACATCGTCGGCAAGCGTCTGCGGATTGACGCTGACGCGCGTTACGCCGTATTCCTTGGCAATACGCAGCTTCTCCTGGGTGATGGTGTCCGGTCTGCCCGCCTCCAGCGTAAATTCATCGAGTGCCGACACATCGGTGCATGCCGCAACCGTCGAAAGCAGCCTCTTCAGTTGCCGCGCGTTCAGCGTAGTGGGCGTGCCGCCGCCGATGTAGACGGTAGCCACGCGCTTATCGAGCGCTTTGATGGTGGCAAACACATTTTTAATGTCGCGCAGCAGCAGCACAAGATAGTCGTCGAGCATCGAAAGCATCTTCTGGGATGCGGAGACAAAGGAGCAGTAGGCACAGCGCGTCGGGCAAAACGGGATCGAGATGTACACACTGCAATCGTTTGGATCCATGCCCTTTGTGAGCTTCAGCTCGTTCTGTGCGACCGCGGTGGCAAGGAACGCCTTTTTCGGATTGAGAAAATACTCGGTGGCAAGCAGCTTGCGCGTTTTCATCACGCCGTACCCGTCAGCCAGATACTGCGCCGCAACCTTGGCGGGGCGCACACCCGTGAGCAGTCCCCAGGGCGAAATGTAGCCGAAAAAGTCCTTTGCCGCAAGCGTCATGGCGTGTCCGGATGCCATTTTGCGCACACGATCCTTCGGGAAGATCTCCGAAAAGGGCACAAAGCATTCCGCGGCACATTTTTTATCGCCGAGGCGGATGGTTGCGTGCGAATAAATGCCGTCCTCTTTATCGACGACGACAAAATCCACCACGGGCACATCCGCGCGCTCTACCTCGTTTTCCGCGAATTTTGCTCCCGGGAAATAGATCAGGCACAGCGTCTGCGCGTAGTATCTGTTTAAATTTCCTTGTATGTTTAAAATCATAATTATCTTGTTTTTTGTTGCTTGTAGGGACCGAATGTGACCTAAGGTCGCTATGTCCTCTGACTGTCCGCATAAACATTGCCAAAAACGGACAGTCGAGGACGCCTGTCCCTACAAAGTTTATTGTGCCACGAACAACAACTGTTTTATTTTTTCCAGATTTTTGAGTCCATGAGGATGGTGACGGGGCCGTCGGCGGTAAGATCGATCTGCATATCCGCACCGAACACGCCGCGTCCGACGGGGATACCCGCCGCCGCGATCTGCTCACAGAAGTGCTCATAGAGCGGCTCGGCAACCGCCGGCGCCGCCGCGCCCGTAAAGGACGGACGATTGCCGTGCGAAACATCGGCGCCGAGCGTGAAGTTGGATACCACCAGCACACTGCCGCCGATGTCGGTCACCGACAGATTCATTTTATCGTTTGCATCGGTGAAAATGCGGAGCTTTGCGACTTTCGCGGCTAAAATATCCGCGTCCCTTTCGGTGTCTCCGTCCACCACGCCGCACAGGACGAACAGTCCCTCTTCGCACTTGCCCGCAGGGACGCCGTCCGCGATCACCGAGGCATGCTGTACTCTTTGAATGACTGCGATCATTTTCCGAATCCTCTCGTCACCGAGATCACGCTCGGTATATTTTTCAGTCTGGAGACGATCGAGGTATAGTGGTTGGTATTCTTACAGCCGACCGTCATATTGACGAGCATATTGTCCTCGCCGCGCTTCTGCGTATTGATCTGTAGGAGCGAGACCTTCATATCCGCAAGGGTGGTCGTCAGCTCGGCAAGCAATGTGATCGAGTTTTCGGCATAGACCGTGACCAGTGCCTCGTACACATCGGCAGTGCTCTCCTCTGCCGCGCCGTACTCCCAGTGCGCGCTGATAAAGCGGTCGCGCGACTCCTCGCTCTCCTGTCCGCGCAGGACGTTGGGGCAGTCGATCTTGTGGATCGACACGCCGTAGCCACGCGTGATGAAGCCGATGATCTGGTCGCCGGGCAGAGGATTGCAGCAGTGCGCGAACTTGGTCACACAGCCCTCCTCGCCGTCTACGATCACGCCGCCCGTCATCTTGACGCGGCGCTTGGAAGCGGTCTTGACCTCCTCGATCGCCAGCGGTGCCGCGGGTGCACTTTCCTTGACCACGCGGTCAAATTCATCCCGCAGCTTTGTGGCGATCTTGGAAAGCGGCATGCCACCGTAGCCCAGCATATTGTAGAGATCGTCCACCGTCTGCATACCCACGCGGGTAGCGATGTTGGCAACGATCTCTCCCCGTTGCTCGGCGGTATAGGCTCTGCCGTAGCGGTGCAGCTCGCGTTCAATATCCGCCTTACCGAGTGCAATATTCTCGGTGCGCTTCTCTTTTTTGAACCAGCTTCTTATCTTGCTGCGTGCATCGCCGGTCTTGACGATCGACAGCCAGTCACGGCTGGGCCCCTTGGACGAGGACGAGGTGAGGATCTCGATGATGTCACCCGTCTGCGGTGCGCGGTCGATCGGCACGATCATGCCGTTGAGCTTTGCACCGACCATCTTGTTGCCGACCGCCGAGTGGATGGCATAGGCAAAGTCGATGC
>CAYQBT010000220.1:0-2695 GCA_964415775.1 uncultured Lachnospiraceae bacterium | reverse complement strand
TTAGGCGAGATAGTATCACCGCACACATAGTAGCCACAGTATATAGGATTTCTCAAAATGCGAATAATCGTGTTGCATTGAAACAGACTTCCATTATGAGTTCGTATACCCAATGAATTGATATACTCTGCCATGCGGTATGAGCCATTAAACATTTCTTTTCTTAATTTGTATTATGTATACTTGTTTAAGCAACTTGCTTTCACACCAACATTATACAAATCCGATAAAATAAGAACTATCCATAGTCCTTATTCGGTAATATTTAGTCCGTGAATTGCATTACAAATTAAATATGCTATACTCTAAACCTATTATTTATCTAATTCATATATTACACTTTCTGAGTACCAAGTACACGAATAAATGTATATCCGAGAATACTCCTTCATATAAATATGTGATATCAAGACTGGCTCGTAACATATAAAAGCCGATACCAGACGGTATCGGCTTTTATAAAGATTACTTGCCTTCTTCTTCATTCATAAGGCACGCCGGGGTCTTGGGCTGATACGACGACAAAACAGAAGTAGCGCCTGCGCCAAATTCAGCCATTGCTTTAATCAAGCTCGCAAGAGTATTAAACATTCTTTTCTTTCCTCCTTTCCTTAAACTTTTGTAATATCATCAAAACCATAACTGTGAGTTTGGTAGATGTAATAATGGAAACACATTCTTTGGCAAACAAATTTCCGGCACTATGTACCATAAACAATATTGCAACCATGATTAATACAGTGGCTACAACAATACTTCTTATGCGATTTTTATTTACGCGTCTTGCACTCAATTGGTTTTCTGTACTAGTAACTGGAGCATTTAAAAAAACATACAAATACGTTATTCCTAAAATACAGCACGACAATACCTTGCTCTCGATAGTTGGCAATTCAACTAATCCTAAAACCAATGCCATGTTTAAAAAGAAAACCAAATTCGTAACGATAAAACACCAAAAATATGTATTACAATGATATCCTCCTGCACACACTCTTAATGGTGTATAAAATATCAAGAATAATAACCCCCAATACCATTTAAAGAAAACAGTAGAAATTACCATAATGCTGAGCATACCAATAATTGTTGTTATCCACAGCATGATCCCATATACGTATATTTCCTTCTCTTCCTCATTTATAGCATTTTCTTTAATTAGAATTCCAGCAAACCTTTCGGCAAATTTCTCGAGCATTTTCATCCCTCCTGTATTATTCTAAAAAAAAAACAGACAGAATGCATATTCTGTCCGTTTTTGGTAGTTTTTAGACCGTTATTTGTCATTTAGCAATACACAAACTGAAAAAACATCATTTTCATATTTAGTGTCGAGAACCCCCTGATACTTTTCTGCAATCGACTTTACGATCTTCAATCCATATCCGTGAAAATCCGGTTTCGTTTTGGTAGTAACCAGAGTCCCTCCTTTTAATTTTATAGATAATTCGCGATTGAAAGAATTTTCCATTCTTATCACTATCATTTTACCCCTGTCATGCAGACTGAAATTGATAAAACGAGCACTCTCTTCTTCAATTCTTTCGCATGCCTCCATCGCATTATCAAAAAGATTTGCTAAAATCACACACAAATCTATATTTCTTATCCCGTTATTTCCAATTGGTGTGACAGAAATAGTAATCGCAATACTTTTATCCTTCGCTTGCTTTTGTTTTCTATTTATGACCGCATCTATACTATCTATGCCGGTATAGGTAATTATTCTTATATCTTCCAAATCTATCAAAAGATCCTTGGTATACTCTTTCAATTCCGAATTGTCCGTATCAGCAGCCATCGTACAAATTGTGCGAATCTGATTGTTAAAATCATGAGACATTTTCGAAATCTCTTCATAGGCACTGTTTAATTGTTTGTTATCATTTGCAAGTATTTCAATTTGCTTCGAAATAATTCTATTCTCATACTTTTCCGCATTCAGTCTCGAACGATTTCGTAGAACAAAGAAAATACTGAATGCGCAAAGCATAATAAACAACCACGCCAACAGAACAGATTTTCGCATTTGTATAACATCATCAGTTGCGACTGCTTCAAACAGACTTTGCATACACGAAAGGCAGAATAAGCAGTATACAGACATAAGTATTCCGCTACCAATACTAAATGTATATTTTTTGTCTTTAATTCTCCACCGCATCAACAAGTATACTGCGATTAGAACAACCTTAACAGACAAAATATATACTGTTCTAAACCAGCCGATTTCCGAATTCAAAGTAAATGTTATTCCCTCAAATCCGAATATAAATTCCATTACTGAAAAACAGAAGAAATCAAACGCCCCAATTAATAGAACATACACAATTGATACACTAATAAGCTTTACAATATTGCTTTTATATATTACTACACCAAATAAAGAAATAATGGTTATCCAAACATACGCAGTTGGAACAAAAAACAACTGAATCGAATTCAGCCATAGTGTAATAATTGTTAATAAAATTGTTAAACCAACAGTTACAAAAGTATGCTTTGCATTTTCGTAGCGCTTGTCAAAGAAAAATGCAAAAACATATAATAAAACATATATTTCAACAAACGTAGTAAATACTTCTGCTAAATAATTTATTGTCATCATATTATATTTCCCCAATATTGTGCTACTCTGATTTTTGTTTCTTTTAGTTTTGAACGGCTGATCGGTAGCCGCTCGCCATTCTTACAT
>CAYQBT010000219.1:454-2699 GCA_964415775.1 uncultured Lachnospiraceae bacterium | reverse complement strand
TCCTTGTCCTCATCATAGGGATCGCCGAGGATGAACATGCCGTCGAGGTAGTGATCCCAGTGTCCCGAAATGCGATAGAGATCGCGCTTTGCCATGAGGGGAGTCTTGGTGAGCAGGCAGCCGCGGCGCTGCTCCTCGTCCTCTACGAAACGCTGGAGCAACTGGATGGTGCGTGCGCCCTTGGGCAGGAGGATCGGAAGTCCCTGTCCGACACAGTCCACGGTGGTGAAGTATTCAAGCTCGCGGCCGATCTTGTTGTGGTCGCGCTTCTTTGCTTCTTCCAGCGCTTCGAGATGGGCATTCAGCATTTCCTTTTTCGGGAATGCGGTGCCGTATACGCGCTTCAGCATCTTGTTGTCGCTGTTGCCCTCCCAGTATGCACCGGTGCACTGCAGCAGCTTGAATGCCTTGATCGCGCCGGTTGCAAAGAGGTGCGGGCCGGCGCAGAGGTCAACGAAATCGCCCTGCTTGTAGAAGGAGATCTCCTCGCCCTCGGGTACGCGGTCGATCAGCAGAACCTTGTAGGGCTCGTCCTTTTCTTCCATCAGCTTCTTTGCCTCGTCGCGGGGGAGAGTGAAGCGCTCAAGCTTCAGATTCTCCTTGACGATCTTCTTCATTTCGCCCTCGATAGCGCTCAGCATTGCCGCGTCAAAGGGAAGCTCGCTGTCAAAGTCGTAGTAAAAGCCGTTTGCCACAGCGGGGCCGATGGTCAGCTTGGTGTCGGGATAGAGGCGCTTGACTGCCTGTGCCAGCACGTGCGATGCCGTGTGCCAGAAGGTCTTTTTGCCCTCCTCGTCCTCAAAGGTGTGTAAGACTACGTCGCAGTCTGCGCAAAGCGGGGTGATAAGCCCTACTGCCTCACCGTTTACGGTTGCGCACAGCACCTCGCGGCTGATAATGCCGACTGCGGCGGCAGCGTCATACACCGTCGTTCCGTTTTCTACTGCGGCAGCTTCGCCGCTCGAGAATTTAACAGAAATCATGTTTTTTCTCCTTTTTGTTTATATTTTAAATTTTATATTTTACATCTTAATGATAATTATAATAAATTTTGTTTTAAAGACGGACATGCGCCGGCTTTAAAACTCCTTGCAGGTCGCGCACGGTGAGTGCGTCGCGAGACTTGCGACCTCCCCAGTCGAAAGACTTGACTTTCGACTGATTATTTTATACTTTGAACTTAATATTTGCAATTTTGGTAATCGGATTCCGGTATGCATAGATCGCTTTTTTCGGGCACATCTCCTGACAGCAGTAGCATTCGATGCACTTGGTATAGTCATAGACCGGCGGCTTGCCTTTCTTTTTGAAGTGCAGGGCACCGCCCGGCACGGGACAGCTTTTCACACAGATGCCGCAGGCTACGCATAGATCCTTTTTGATCTTTGGCTTGCGTTTCAGCAGTTTTTTGAAGGGTTTAAGATAGCTGATCTCGCCTTTATCCTCCGCCGCGCGGTAAACGTCAAACTCCTTGTCGCCGTATTTTTCTTTCGCTTCTTCCGCCGTCATGCTGCCATGGGGGGTGACGACTTCGATCAAAGACACATTGTCTTCGCCGATGCCGCGTGCATTGCCGATCACATTGGTGGGCACAAGCGAGGGATCCAGATATACAAGCGAGGCAAACACGGTGTCGAGCGCAACCGGATCGGTCGATGCGAGGATCACGCCCATCTTTTTCGGTCTGCCGGATTGGGGACCGTTACCCTCCATTGCCACAATACCGTCCATAATGTGCAATCGTGCGGGGAGCATTTCGTTCAGGTCAGCGAGGAGCTTCGCAAATTCTACCGAATTTGGGTATTTGACATGCGTTGCGCCCTTGTTGAGCCCGAATACACAGCCGAAGAGGTTTTTCTGCGCGCCGGTGATGCGCTCAAGCATGTGCGTTTTCATTTTGCAGACGTTGATGATGCCGTCGGATTCTAAAACGCCGTTTGCAAGGATGAATTCCTTTGCGACCTGCCCCTCCGTGTAGGGGGTGGGCGTGCCTGCCGAGAAGTTTGCCATCGGGATGCCAAGTGCTTCCATAGCGGGGGCAATGCCGCATTCTTTGGCGATCGCCAGCGGATCGCCGTGTCCGGGCGAGTCGCCCCATTTTAGGTTGGCATAGCCATGCGAGAGCAGGTAGCTTGCCACGCCGGAAAGCACCGCGGGATGCGTGGTGCAGGCTTGCTCGGCGGTCGTTTTGGCAAGCAGATTGGGCTTGAGCAGGAGTTTTTCTTCTTTGGGGATGATCGGCTCC
>CAYQBT010000219.1:0-444 GCA_964415775.1 uncultured Lachnospiraceae bacterium | reverse complement strand
TCCACACCGCCGATAAGATCGATTGCGCTTGCAACCGCTTCTGTCGCCTGCGCGTAATCGCCGCAGGGAACAAGGGCTACTTTGACCATAAAAACTCCTTGCATATTATAATAGCAATATCGTAGGGGAGGGGTTTCCCCTCCCGTGCACAACATAAAACCATGACTTGTAGGAGGCGGAACGCCTCCCCTACATGGGGTGTGCGTTGTTTTGCAAATAAAAACACCCCGACGGCAAATGCCGTCGGGGTGCAAAAAGCATTTTTTGCACGGTTCCACCCGCGTTTTTCACTCTGAAAGCTATCAATTGTCACGGACTTGCACCGCGGTAAAGTGGTACCCGATTCCCTTTCCCGAAGAGCCTTTCAGCCGGTGAGCTCTCTCTCTGCACGGTAATTGCAAAAGCGGACATGTCTTTTCCGTTTTTTATTATTTATTTAATTAC
>CAYQBT010000218.1:0-2702 GCA_964415775.1 uncultured Lachnospiraceae bacterium | reverse complement strand
CCCGGGGCTAGTCCTCACCCCCCCCTACAGGTTTGTACGCCGCTGTGACGATGTCCGTCATTGACACCCTACCCACCGTAGGGGACGGCGCCTTCGGCGGTCCGCCGAAACAAACATCGCACCGCGGCAAAAACGGGGCGTCCGGGAGGTCGCCCCCTACAGGTTTGTACGCCGCTGTGACGATGTCCGTCATTGATACGCATCCCCCGTAGGGGCGAACTGTGTTCGCCCGCATCCACCATTCCTCTATTTGTCATTCTGAGCAAAGCGAAGAATCTGCAAGCCGCAAGGCTTGCCTTTTTAGACGCCGCCCCGGCGGCGCAGATCCTTCGGCGAGCCTCAGGATGACATGGCGGGGGACAAACATCGCACCCCCGCATACGCTTCGATGAAAAATAAACCATATAATATAGGAAAAAATTCGCCCATTACCCTTGATTTTCTAAAACCGCGGTGGTATAATAAGATGTCAAATTGTATCAGGGGAAGTGTTTATACATATCCCTCTAAAGGTGAAAACAAAAAAACATATAAATAATGAAGAAATTCAAAGGAGGCTGTAGTTTTTTCGCATCCTAGATTCCCAAAACGTATATTTTTTGAAAGGAGCTTTTTAAGCAAATGAAAACAAAGAAGTTTTTAAGCGTGCTTCTCGCTGCGATCATGGTTTGCTCTATGCTTCCCATGGGCGTGTTTGCAACGGATGTTGTATATACAGAAGTTGCTGATGCTACTGCGCTGGAAGAAGCTGTTGCAGCAGGCGAAAATGTCAAGCTGACTGCTGATATTGAGTTTACCGAATCCCTCGTGATTCCTGCAGGCAAAAAGATTACTCTTGACCTCAACGGCAAGAATATCACTAACACCTTGGCATCCGGATCTAATGGATTTGATGCAGTTGCTATTAAGAACTCCGGTGATCTTACTATCATTGGCGACGGTACAGTTTCCGGTTCTTATGGAGCACTCTATAACGACCTGGGTGCTACCATGACCATCGATGGTGGTAACTACGAAGTAGTCTACGGATTTGGTCTCGTGAATGATGGCGATGCTATCATCAACGGCGGTATCTTTGAGGGTATCGGTACTTACAATCCCGGTAGCCTTACCCTCAACGGTGGTACTATTAATGTAGGTAAAGATCCCGACGCTTTCAACATTCCCGATAATCCTGACTATGCATTAATGCTCCGTGCTGACTTCGCGGACGAGGACAGATCTAAAGACATTTCGATAACTATCACCGGCGGTACCATCAATGGTGATGTATACGCTCACGATGGAGGCGTTGGCACGTTTACCGAGTTTGCTATAACCGGCGGTACTTTCGAGGGCGATTTTGTGTTACCCGGTAAAGACGATGATGAGCCTGTGGTGCCTGCAATCTCCGGCGGTACCTTCGCCACCGATGTATCCGAGTACTGCGCAGACGGCTATAACGTTACCGCCAACGGAACTGTTGTAACCGAAACCGGCGTTTCTACCTACGCTGAACTTGTTGCAGCACTTGCAAACGGCGGCTACATCAAGCTGGCGGCTGACATCGATGCTTCGGCTATTCTGAACGTTGCAAAGGACGGCACCGTTATCGACGGTAACGGCAAGACCCTGACCTACACCGGCAGCGGTGCTTCGGCTCGTGCGATCACGGTTGAGAACAATGTCGAAGATATCGATCTTGTTATCAAAAACCTGACGGTTGACTGCACGGCAGACTATTGTCAGCGCGGTATTAACTTCAATACAAGCGGCTCTCTCACTCTTGACAAGGTGACTGTTAAGGGAACAAACGTTACTTATGCAGTAAATCTCCCCGGTTCCGCTGATGGTGCGACTGTTAATATCACCGACTCCAACCTTACCGGCAATGTTGCCGTGAACGTCTGGGGCTCTGGCATGACCATTATAATCACCGATACAGCTCTCACTTCTGTTGACAATAATGACGAAGAGGATTATGCAGCTCTCATGCTTAATGCAACCGATGGCAACGCCGCTGAAGGCACTACCGTCACCGTTAATGGCGGTTCGATCACTGCCACAGATGAGAACGGCGATCCTTCTGCTGCATGTATCAATGACACCAAAACCGGTGCGATCAATATCAGTGAAGACACCGTGATAACCGGTGAAATGGTCGTCTTCGTTGCACACGTTACATACGAAGGCTCTGATCAGTACTACGGTTGTGAAACTCTTGAAGAGGCTATTGCGGAGGCTGCCGGCAATCCCGAGGCAACCGTCAAGCTGATTAAAGATATTGAGCTTACTACGGGCGTAACCGTTCCTGCAGGCAAGACGGTAACTCTTGACCTGAACGGCAAGACCGTTAAGGGTATCGCAGGGAATGCGGCGTTCGCAGTAATTACCAATAAGGGCGACCTGACGATTAAGGATAGTGTAGGCGGCGGTGCAATCGTTTGCGATGCTACAGGGGTTACTTCCAGCATGGAATACGCTATCAACACCATCGTCAACGCGGGCAAACTTACCGTTGAAGGCGGCACGATCGAAAACAAGGGCACAGGTAACCAGATCGGCTATGCTATCGACAACAATTCCGGCAATGCGGATGCAATCGTTGTGATCAACGGCGGCACGATTACTGCAAGCGGCAGCGTATATTACGACGGCATCCGTCAGTTTGCCAACAGCGTTACCAACGCCAACAGCGTTACGATCAACGGCGGCGAGGTGAG
>CAYQBT010000217.1:0-2726 GCA_964415775.1 uncultured Lachnospiraceae bacterium | reverse complement strand
TATATTCAAGTCTATAGGTTGCTTGATACATATTCTAGATGCCATTTTTATTATTTGTATCTTTATCCGGATGGCAGTGTTAAGTATGAGTATCGTCAATATACAAAAAAATACGATGATTCGATTGATAAATTGATTGAATATTTAGAGTGCACGATTGATCCGGAGACATATACGAGATATACGACGATAAAATATGGAGAGTATGATTATTTGCCTGCTTATACGAAATCTAACAAAAACGCTCTTCTGGAAAGTGCAGGAGGATGGATTTCGTCCATTCTTGATCGGTCGCAGGGAATTTTGTCGTACTATGGTTCAGGAATGACCTTGCATGACATCGGCTTCACAAGTTTTGAATAATTTGTCCGTAAAAACAAGGGGGAATGCAATATGGCAAAGTTTTATTACGATCTACATATGCATTCCTGCCTGTCTCCCTGTGCAGACGATGATATGACGCCGGCATCGGCGGCGGGTATGGCGGCGGTCAACGGTCTTTCGATCGCGGCACTCACCGACCACAATTCCTGCGGCAATCTTCCTGCGTTTTTTGCCGCCTGCCGTGCCTACGGCGTGGTACCGATCGCGGGTATGGAGCTGGAGACCGCCGAGGCGGTACATATCGTCTGCCTGTTTCCCGAGCTGTCGGACGCCATGGCGTTCTGGCAGACCGTGCGCGAGCAGTATATGATGCCGTTCAAAAACGATGTGGCGGTGTTCGGCGGACAGTTTTATGTCAACGAGGAGGATGAGGTCACCGGTACCGAGGAGATCCTGCTGATTACTTCTACCACGTTGTCCCTCGACGAGGGTGTGGCGCTTGTGCGCGAGCACGGCGGCTTTGCATTTCCGTCGCATATCGACCGCACTTCCAACGGCATCATTGCAATTCTCGGCGATATTCCGCCCGAACCGGGCTTCACATTTGCGGAATTCAACGATAGCGCCAATGTGGAGGCCTATCGGCAAAAGTATGCTTCGGTCGCGTCGCTTTCGGTGCTCGTCAACTCGGACGCACACCATCTGACCGACATAAACGAGGCAGAGAACTACCTCGAACTCGATGCCGATCCCGCCAACGAGGATGCCGTGCGTAAAGCATTTTTCGCGTATTTGCAAAAAGGTGGCTGTTAAGCCGCCTTTTTTTGCATTTTATACGAAAAAACATCGTTAAAATTTCGACATTTTTGCGAAAAAAATTGAAATATATATAGATTTTTTCAAAAAAGTATAGTATAATATTTTTGTATGCGGGGAAGTGCGCGCATTTGCCGGATTGCCCGCGTGAAGCAGAATTAAATAAAATGAAATATATTTATTTAATGAAATTACAGGAGGTAGGTTCCAACTATGAAAAAGAAATTGACTACGGTCGAATTTCGCGGCACGAAGGAGCAGGAAGCCAAGCTGATTGCAGTGATCGATCAGCACAAGGACGAAAGAGGCGCTATGATGCCTATCCTGCAGGAAGCGCAGGAGATCTACGGCTATCTTCCGATCGAGGTTATGCGTATGATCGCAGAACGCACCGGAAAGCCGTTGGAGGAGATCTTCGGCATCGCAACGTTCTATTCGCAGTTCTCTCTGAATCCCAAGGGTGAGGTTGCTATCGCAGTTTGCCTTGGCACCGCTTGCTATGTAAAGGGTTCGGGCGATCTGTACGACAAGTTCGGTGAACTTCTCGGTCTCCAGGGCGGCGGCACAACGCCGGACGGCAAATACTCTCTGGAGGCAACTCGCTGCATTGGCGCATGCGGTCTGGCCCCCGTTCTTACGGTCAACGGTACCGTTTAC
This sequence comes from uncultured Lachnospiraceae bacterium, assembly GCA_964415775.1. GTDB lineage: Bacteria > Bacillota > Clostridia > Oscillospirales > CAG-272 > UMGS902. The sequence goes on along the minus strand of CAYQBT010000217.1, from coordinate 929 downwards.
GGCAGACTCACCACCGCAGATGTAGCCGGCATTCTCGAACAGTATAAATAAGTTTCGACCATGCAGGAATTATCGCTGAATATCCTGGATATCTCGCAAAACTCCATTACCGCCGGAGCCTCGCTCGTTGAAATTTCTATTATTGAGGATGATGACGACTGGCTTACGCTGACCATCAAAGATGACGGATGCGGGATGAGTGAAGAAACTCTTCGTACGGTGATGGATCCGTTTTATACAACGCGTACTACGCGTAAGGTCGGTATGGGTATCCCTCTGCTTAAGCTTGCAGCGGAGCAGACGGGCGGCGAGGTCAGAATCGAGTCGGTTTCGGACAAGGTTTCCGAAGAGCACGGCACGACTATTACTGCCACCTTTGATACCAATCATATCGATATGACGCCTCTCGGAGATGTAGTAGAAACCATGGTTACTATTATACAGGGGCATCCCGAGATAGATTATCTGTTCATACATACGACTCTTTATCGCAATGTCGAACTTGACACGCGCGAAATGCGTGCTGTTCTTGGTGACATTTCGCTTGCAGAGCCGGAAATTTTGGAATGGGTACGCGCAAATCTCAGCGAACAGTATGAACAATTACCCGAATAAATTTGGAGGTGTAACACCATGAAAAGTTTAGCTGAACTTGCAGCAATTAAGGCAAAAATGCAGGACAAGGTTTCGATCCGTGAGGGCTCGGGCTCGATCCGCGTTGTTGTCGGCATGGCGACCTGCGGTATCGCAGCAGGCGCACGCCCCGTTCTCTCTGCTTTCGTAGAGGGCGTTTCCAACGAAAACCTCACCGAGAAGGTCACCGTTACGCAGACCGGTTGCATCGGCATCTGCCAGTATGAGCCTGTCGTAGAGATCTTCGAGGACGGTAAGGACAAGGTTACATACGTAAAGATGACCCCCGAGAAGGC
>CAYQBT010000216.1:0-2736 GCA_964415775.1 uncultured Lachnospiraceae bacterium | reverse complement strand
GCAAGGCGTGTATCGACGGTGGCTTTACCTCGGTTATGATCGACGGATCCCACCATTCCTTTGAGGATAATATCGCACTGACCAAGAAGGTCGTGGAATATGCACACGCAAACGGCGTTGTAGTCGAGGGTGAGCTCGGCGTGCTGGCAGGCGTGGAGGATGACGTTGTTGCAGAGCATTCTTCCTACACCAAGCCCGAAGAGGTAGAAGAATTTGTAGGCCGCACCGGCGTTGACTCGTTGGCGATCTCGATCGGCACCTCTCACGGCGCATATAAGTTTACCCCTGCACAGTGCACGCGCAATGCTGAGGGTATCCTCGTTCCCCCTCCGCTTCGCTTTGACATCCTCGAAGAGGTCGGCAAGAGACTGCCCGGCTTCCCGATCGTTCTCCACGGTGCATCCTCCGTTCCCCAGCACTATGTCAAGGAGATCAACGCGCTCGGCGGCAAGCTTCCGGATATCCGTCTCGCGCTTACCGCAGGTATCCGCCGCGTGATGGACGCACAGCCTGAGGTGTTCGACCCCAGAACCTACCTTTCGGTTGCCCGCGAGGAGGTCAAGAAGACCGTTTATCACAAGATCGTAAACGTGCTCGGCTCCGCAAACACTCTGTAATCTATGCAAACCAAATGCGGCAGGGATCCCTGCCGCATTTTTGACATTTGAGAGGCTATATGATATTTAAAGAAACCGCAAAAATCTATAATTACGATGTGGATATGCACGGCATTCTGCGTCCGACCGCACTGCTTGCCAAGCTGGAGGAGGCGGGATCGCATCAGATGCTTGTCTGCCCGCCGTCCAATGACGATCTGCGTGCAAAGGGCATGGGATTTATCCTCAGCCGCGTGGTGATGCGCATCTATACCGCACCGCGCGACGGGGATACCGTAGAGGTGCAGACCTTTGCCACCGACAGCCGCGGACTGTCCTTTAACCGTTGCTACCGAATGCTGCGCCAAGGCGAGGTGCTTGCCGATGTCTATACGGTGTGGGCACTGCTGAACTTCAAAGAGCACCGTCTGGTACGTGTGGGAGACGAGGGGCATATCGGCGGCGAGCCGGAGCCTGCCCTTACCTTGGATATTCCGCTGCGTGTGCGCATGCCTGCCGCCGAGGAGTTTTGTGAGGTGGCAAAGCGCAAGGTGTACTACAGCGACACCGACATAAACGGGCATATGAACAATACAAAATATCTAAACATGCTGTGCGACTTTGTTCCCGAAATGGAGAAAAAAACGCTCCGTGGCATCAATATCAGCTATGTGACCGAGGCGCCGCTCGGCGAAGAGCTGACCGTGCTCTGCAAGGCAGACGGCGATACCTGTTATTTTAAGACTGTCCGCTCGGACGGCAAGACCAATTGCGAAGCGGTGCTGTATTTTTGAGTGAGTGAAAACGGGAGGCGAGACGCCTCCCCTACGGTGTCTATATGATTCTTCGTAGGGAGGGGTTCCCCCCCTCACGCATTTTCTTTACAGCATTGAAAGCTTCACAAGCTCGGCTCTAAGATCGGCTTTCAGCGTGTCGCCGATCTCGCCCATCGGTAGCCGCATCTCGCCGCTGCACAGCTCAAGCAGCTCCATGGCGTATTTGAGCGGTGCGGGATTCGTTTCGGCGAAGAGCAGTGCGATCAGCCGCGCATATTTGTGCGCAAGCGTTTTTGCCGTGGCAAAATCGTTTTCGATCGCCGCGTGCGTCATTGCCGAGACGGCGGCGGGCGCAAGGTTGGAAAGCACCGAGATCACGCCGCATCCGCCGACCGAGATCACCGGCAGAACCATGTCGTCATTGCCGCTGTATACCGCCAGCTTGGTTTCTCCGCAAAGGCGGGTCAGCTTTGTCAGGTTGACCGCCGCCTCCTTGACGGCACAGATGTTTGGCAGAGCGGCAAGTGCCTTGTATTGCGCCAGCGTCAGATCTATACCGGTGCGCGAGGGGACATTGTACAGGATCACAGGGTGACCGTCCGCCGCCTCCGCGATGCGACCGAAGTGCTCGAGCATACCGCTTGCCGTACCCTTGTTGCAGTAGGGTGTGATTACGAGCAGTGCGTCCGCACCGAGGGATACTGCGTCGCGGCAGTGCGCGCATGCGGTGGCGGTATCGGCAGAGCCGCAGCCGACGATCACGGGTACGCGGCCGTTTGCCGCTTCCTTGGCACAGACGGTGAGTCCGCGCCGCTCGGCGTGCGTCAGCGTTGCCGCCTCCCCGGTCGTACCGGCGACACAGAGTGCGTCAACGCCCATATCCACCTGCCACTCACAAAGGCGGCGAAAGGCATCGATATCCACCGCGCCGTCCCTAAAAGGGGTCGCCAGCGCCGTTGCTACGCCTGCAAAGGGCGTTTTTTTAAAATTATATGTATCCATGATAACCTCTTACTTGCAATTTCGTTGATTTAGTACTATAATAATACTACTAATACAATATGTGAAATTTTTGAAAGCGAAACACCATGATCCAGAACGAACGTATTGCCACCGATCTGAAAAAAGAAGATTTCTTCTATGATCTGCCCGAAGAGCAGATTGCGCAAACGCCTGCAGACAAGCGCGATCACTCACGGCTGATGGTGATCGACCGCGAAAGCGGAGAGATCGGGCACAAGCATTTTTATGATATAATCGATTATCTGCGCCCCGAGGACACCTTGGTCGTCAACAATTCCAAGGTCATCCCCGCGCGTATTTTCGGTACGGATGTCGAAAAGAGCGACCGCGGGGTAGAGTTT
>CAYQBT010000215.1:0-2740 GCA_964415775.1 uncultured Lachnospiraceae bacterium | reverse complement strand
TTGTTCACGGCTTCACACGGGAGCCCATAATTGGCGAAGCGCTCGGGATCGTCCCGTCTGGCTTTCACTTCTGCGAAGACAAGAAAACTCTTGTTTTCCGCAACAATGTCGATCTCGCCGTGTTTCGAGCGGACGTTTTGGGCAAGGATTCTATATCCTTGTTTTTTCAAAAACGAAGCGGCAATTTTTTCACCCTTTGCACCGATGTCTTTGGTCGTTTTACCCCAGAGCATCAGGCGTTCTCCTCGTTCATAAACTTCAAAAAAGTACGGCGGTGCCAGGGGCAGGGACCGTGCGCGATCACAAGATCGCGGTGCTCTTTTGTGGGGTATCCCTTGTGCTTCTTAAAATTATATTCGGGATACATAGCGTCCATTTCCATACACAGGCGGTCACGCGTAACCTTGGCAAGAATCGAAGCCGCGGCAATCGAGGGGGATTTTGCGTCGCCCTTAACGATCGTAATTGCGGGAATCGGAAAATTGCGCACGCAGTTGCCGTCTACAATGGCAAAATCCGCTTTCACGGGTAATCCTTCAATTGCACGCGCCATTGCCAGCATGGTTGCGTTGAGAATATTCAGCGCGTCGATCTCTTCATTGGAAGCGGAAGCGATCGAATATGCGATTGCTTTTTCTTTGATTTCGTCAAACAAAAGCTCACGCTTTTTTTCAGAAAGCTTTTTAGAGTCATTCAGCCCTTCGATTTCGCAGTGGATCGGTAGGATGCAGGCGGCGGCAACAACCGGTCCGGCAAGGGGACCTCGTCCGGCTTCGTCCACGCCGCAAATCATTTTGTATCCATCGTTTTGCAGGGCAATCTCATAGTCATAAGTCAGCATAGGTCTAAACCTTCTTGTATTTTGGTGTTTCCAAAGAAATGCAACCAATGGTTGCGGCGCGGAATTCGCCAAGCAGGGTATCGGCGGTGCGTTCGGTGTTGATTACGCCGCCTGCCATGAGAAAACCGCGTTTTTTGCCAACCAGTTCAAACAGATCGTACAGATCCAGCTCTGTCCATTGGTCGGCATCGGTCAACTTGTACCGCTCGGCAAAAGCTTTTGGCGCAAGGTCGCGCAGTCTGCCGCAAAGTAGCATTGCAAGCTCTTCGGTGTCGAGGATCTTATCCTTGATCGCGCCGGTCATGGCGAGATTCTCACCGACCTTTTTGTCGTCAAACTTCGGCCAGAGTACACCGGGCATGTCGATAAGCTCAAGTCCGATATTTGTAGATACCCATTGCTTATTCATGGTAACGCCGGGGCGGTCTTCTACCTTGGTCTTTTTAGAGCCGGCAATGCGATTAATAAACGAGGACTTGCCGACATTCGGGATACCGACCACCATGGCGCGAACCTTTTTGTTCATTCCTTTTTCAGCCCAACGTGCCATTTTGTCGCTTAGGATCTCGCAAACCGCGGGGTAGATATCCTTGATACCCGCACCGCTCACGCAATCGATTAGCAGGCATTTTTCCTTGTGCTCCTCGAAATAGCGGAGCCACGCACGGTTGATCTCCGGATCGGAAAGAGATGCTTTATTTAAGAGGATCAGTCTCGGCTTGTCGCCAACGATCTTTTCGATCTCAGGGTTTTTGGAGCTGTACGGAATACGCGCATCGCGCAGTTCAATAACGATGTCCGTAAATTTGAGGTTTTCGCCGATCAGACGGCGGGTCTTTGCCATATGACCGGGAAACCATTGAATTTGATACTGTGAATTTCCCATAGAAGTCTCTTTACTTGATCAGGCTGATTTTGTTAAATGGGAAAATGCGGAAAAGCACTTTCCCGATGACCTCTTGCTCATCTACCAGTCCGATTCCGGAGCTACGGCTGTCCCACGAGTGATTGCGGTTGTCACCCATGACAAAAAGCTGACCTTCTCCAACCGTGATCGGAAAATCCAAATCGGTGGTTACACGGGCATCCGTCGCGAGCTTGCGATAGTCGCTTTCGTCCAGCACATATGTTTCTCCGTTTGCATCCGTGATTGTAACTTGCCATGTGTCAAAATCAATATCAATTGTTTCACCCTCAGTGGCAATCACGCGTTTGACGATCGGCGCGGGATGCGCGGAATTCACTTTTTGAAATACGATCACATCACCGTTCTTTGGCGCATAGAACATATCGGAGATGAGCAGCATCTCCCCGTTGTGCAACGTCTCCTCCATAGATGCGCCGTCTACGCGCGCAGGGCGGACGATAAATGTGAATAACAGCATCACGACGCAAGCGGAAAGAACGATCATTTCTACCCACTCAAACAAATCCGCCGCGGTGAGTTTATCCTGTTTACCGGACATGAGAGTTCTCCTTATTTTTGAATTATGTAGTGTAGCAGCTGGCTTCCGTCGGGATAATACAGCTTGGTTGCTTCTGCGGTTGCTTCGGTGAAAGGCGCAACACCGCGATGCTCCTTAGAACTTGAGTAGATAAAGAAGGGAACCGGCTCCATGCTGTGTGTACGGATCTCGATTGGCGTAGGATGGTCGGGAAGCAGGAATATCTTGAAGTCTTCGCCGCTGTCCGCGAGGTATTCGTATACTTTTTTTAAGATGATCGCGTCGATTTTCTCAATGGAATGCACTTTGTTTTCAATTTCGGCACGGTGACCGCATTCATCGGGACCTTCCACATGAACAAAGACAAAATCGTGACCGTCCTTAAAAGCCTGAATTGCGGCATCTGCCTTGCCGTCATAATTCGTATGTACATTACCGGTCGCGCCTTCTACAT
>CAYQBT010000214.1:0-2743 GCA_964415775.1 uncultured Lachnospiraceae bacterium | reverse complement strand
ATGACCGCTGACAGGCTGGAAACACTTCCTCCGCTCACCGTTTACGAGGCAGAGTATACCGAGGAGGATGCGGTGCTTCCGAGCGGCGAGCGTACCACCACCGTCCGCCGCGAAAACGACACCTATTATGTCGAGGGCGATTGGCTCTATAACCTCATGGGACAGGTCAATACCGAGGACTATGAGTCGCTTTCCTTCTTCTCGCGCGTTCTGCAAAAGGCAGGCGTTATTGATATGCTGGAGGCAAAGGGCTGTAAGGACGGCGATACCGTCAATATTTATGATTTTGAGTTTGATTTCGTAAAATAACGTATAAGATCCGAAAAAAACGCAAAGAATATGACATTCCAAGTTCAGGAGGTCAAGTTCTTTGCGTTTTTTAAAAACTTTTTCTGTACTTACCGTTTTGTCGGTGCTATTGTATCTGGTCTGCTTTGCCGCTGACGGCAGCGTATATCACGATGTGGTGCGCATGCATGTCATTGCCAATTCGGACAGCGAGGCTGATCAGGCGATTAAAATGGAGGTGCGCGATCTTGTACTGCAAAAGTATTCGCCGACACTTTCTGCCTATACTTCCAAGGAGCAGGCACTCGCCGCAGCAAAGGCGTTGCTTCCCGAAATAGAAGCAGATGCCAATGCCTATCTTGCCGACCGCGCGGCGTATACCTGCACCGTCAGCATCGAAGAAAGCTATTTCCCCACGAAAAGCTACGGCGAATACAGTCTGCCGCGCGGCAACTATACCGCGCTTTGCATCCGGCTCGGCAATGCCGAGGGAGAAAACTTCTGGTGCGTACTCTATCCGCCGCTCTGTCTTGGTGCAAGTGCTAAGGACGGCGAAGAACTCTTCACAAGCTATGGACTGAGTGCGGATGCGTATGCGCTCATGCGCGGGGAGAAACCTGTTTACAAGGTGAAATTCCGCATTCTGGAGCTATTTGGGGGATGAGGATAGGGAAAAGATCGTTTTGCGTTGTGACGGCGTCCAACCATCGGTAGGGGACGGCGCCTTCGACGCGCCGGTTGCACCGGTGCGATGTTGTTACGGCGGGAGCAAGCCCCCGCCCTACAGAGGGTGAGGATCCGTAACACATATCGTCATGGGAACGCACCAACCTGTAGGGACAGGCGTCCCGACTGTCCGTTTGCCGCGGTGCGATGTTTGCACATGCGGGCGAACACAGTTCGCCTCTACGGAGGCGGGATCCCTTTACAACGCTAAACGATCATTAATTTACAATACAGCATTTTCTTCAACGACGATTTCTCCGTTTTCTTTTTCACAAGTCTTTACGCAGTCTTGTGCTAAATACTCAAGTTGCGCATTTAATGAACGTCTATTTTGCTTAGCTACAAAGGTGATTTTATACAGTAACTCGGGTTCGAAACGTATGCCTGTTTGTATTCTGTTTGCTGCCATACTAACACCTCACATTATACTCACTTTTTTCTTGATTTTCTACAAACAAAGTGTTTTCATATTGGTGAGGTGATACTATATGAGCATTAAAATTGAAGAGCGTGCATTTTGCGAAAATATTAAGCAGTTACGAAGAATTAAGGGCTTATCTAAAAAAGAAATGGCAAAAAAACTGGGTATTAGCATACCCAGTTTGACGAAGATCGAAAACGGCATCATGCCGCCGCTATTGCGAAGCTCGGTCTTTTTTAAATTATAGATAATTTTGAAATTATGCCAAGCGATATACTTACGCCGTCTTTTTTTGAACAAAAGTACGGTGTAAGAGATTGATTACTTTCCAAAGAAGTCTAAATTTCCGCGGAGATCGTCAACGAGGATCCCCGCGACTTCCCGCGCCATATAGTGTACGATCAGCGCATCCTTATACTGCGAAGCAATGCCGCTGACCTCCTTGCCGGACAGCTTTTCGGCGATCTTCACCGCGCGATAGACGTGGAAGTTGTTGGTCACCACACCAAAGTCAGCATCCGATCCGATCAGTGCAAGGCTGAAGCGGATGTTTTCCCCCGTGCTCGTGGACTTGTCCTCCATGATAAGGCGGCTCGCATCAATACCGCGTGCAATCAGCGCATCATACATGCACTTGGCTTCACTCATCGGCTCGTCCTTGCCCATGCCGCCCGAAAGCACCGCTTTTGTATCCGGATTCTCGCGTAAATATTCCTCTGCCGCATCAATTCGCCAGTAGAGCGGCTTTGAGGGAACACCGTTTTTGTTGACGCGCGCTCCAAGCACGATGATATAGTCCAGGTTTTCTTTTCCCTCTGCTTGCATCTGCGAGATCACAAAGCCTTCGACAATGCAAAAGAGGATCACACCGAGCGCAAGCAGAATACAGATAGCGGTAAACAGCCATTTTGGCAGTGGCAGCCGACCGAAGCGGAAGGTGAGCGCGGCGCACAAAAGGCATACCGCTCCCATCGCCGCCCAGATCCAGAGCAGGGAAAAGGTAAAACCGACAAACAGTGATTCGATACCGTAGTAACCGACAAGTAGAATTCCGAGGATCAACCAGATCCATGCTTTTACATTTCGTTTCTTTTTCATATTTTTCTACATAAGGCTATGGGGTTAAAAAAACAAGGCAGACAATTCCTGTCTGCCTCTTTTTTGCGAATTTGTTGTTAGATTGCGCGCTCGACCTTGCCGGAACGGAGACAACGGGAACATACGTAAACCGTCTTCGGTGTTCCGTTAACAACAGCCTTCACTTTTCTGATGTTCGGCTTCCAGGTTCTGTTGGTCTTACGGTTCGAG
>CAYQBT010000213.1:0-2745 GCA_964415775.1 uncultured Lachnospiraceae bacterium | reverse complement strand
GGTTGGGACCTGCAAAGTAGTCGCCAAGTGCCTCAGGGCAGTTGCGTCCCATGAAGATCGAACCCGCATGGCGGATCTGATCGAGGTAGTCAAACGGATTGTCCACGCAGAGTTCAAGGTGCTCGGGTGCGATCTCGTTGGCGATCTCAATCGCCGCATCCAGTGTGTCGGCAACGATGATCTTGCCGCAGCTGTCGATGGACACGCGTGCGATCTCGGCGCGCTCCAATTGCGGGATCTGTACCTCCAGCTCGGCTTGTACCGCTTTCGCAAGCTCTGCCGAGTCGGTGACCAATACCGCGCTTGCCATTTTGTCGTGCTCCGCCTGCGAGAGCAGGTCGGCGGCCACATGGCGGGGATTCGACTTTCCGTCGGCAACGACCAAGATCTCACTCGGACCTGCGATCATGTCAATCGACACGGTGCCGTAAACCTGCTTTTTCGCTTCGGCAACAAAGGCGTTGCCGGGGCCGACGATCTTATCCACCTTCGGTACGCTCTCGGTGCCGTAGGCGAGTGCAGCGACTGCCTGTGCGCCGCCGATCTTGAAGATGCGGTCGATGCCCGCGATCTTCGCCGCGGCGAGGATGACGGGGTTGACCTTGCCGTTTTTGCCCGGAGGCGTGACCATCACCACCTCGCGGCAGCCCGCGATCTTGGCGGGGATGGCATCCATCAGCACCGTGGAGGGATACGCCGCCGTGCCGCCGGGAACATAGAGTCCCGCACGGTCCACCGGGATCACCTTTTGTCCGACGACGATGCCGTTTTCTTCATTGATAATAAAACTGTTGCGCACCTGCTTTTTGTGGAAACGGCGGATGTTTGCAGCCGCTTTTTTGAGAATTTCGATAAACTGCGGCTCGACGGCGGCAAATGCCTCGTCGATCTCTTCTTCGCTTACAGTTAGCGAGGAAAGGGAAGCGCCGTCAAACTTTTCGCAGTAGGCATACAGCGCCTTGTCTCCCTCGGCGCGCACACCCGCAATGATCTCGGCGACCACGCTTGCAACGTCCACGGCAGGGACCGCTCTTGCGAAGATGTCTTTGTTTTCGACTTCGCCGTATTTTAAAATCTTAATCATTTTCCATCTCCGGTCTGTGCAGCGATGCTCTGCACGATTTGCACTATCTGTGTATTCTTGAATTTAAAGCTTGCCCTGTTGGCGATCAGTCTTGCGCTGATCGGCACGATGGCCTCCACCACGGCAAGGTCGTTTTCTTTTAAGGTGGTGCCTGTCTCCACAATGTCTACAATGACATCCGAGAGACCGAGGATCGGGGCGATCTCGATCGAGCCGTTTAAGTGGATGATGTCGATGTCGCGTCCGAGCGAGGCATAGTAGTTTTTTGCGATATTTGCAAATTTGGTGGCGACTTTCAGCGTGCGCCGAGGATCATCGCAGAAGTCCGCTTTGGCGGCGACCGCCATGTGGCATTTGCCGATGTCGAGGTCACAGAGCTCGTAGACATCGGGCGTATACTCCAGCAGAATGTCCTTGCCGCAGACACCGATATCCGCCGCGCCGCGCTCTACGAAGATCGCAACATCCGACGGCTTTGCCCAGAAGTAGCGTACGCCGCATGCTTCGTTTTCAAAAATCAGCTTGCGGTTGTTTTCTTTGATCGACGGGCAGGCAAATCCCGCTCTTTCAAACATGTCATAGACCTTTTCACCGAGTCGTCCCTTCGGCAGGGCAACGTTCAGCATTTTCATACGATCCCTACCCCATCTTCCGTCAGCTTCATTCGCTTTTTGCAGCGTACCTTTTCGGGAATCTCTTTTTGTGCCATCACGCTGCTGCCGTCTTTGGTGAGTGACTCTACTGCTGCATGCAGCGTGCGAAGGTCGGTGTCTTTGTCGTAGAGCAGCAGAATGTCCGCATCGTAGGGGGCTTCTCCCTCCTTGAGTCGTTCCAATAGGTCGAGGTAGACGGCAAAGCCGATCGCGTCTGATTTGCGACCCATTTGCTGCAGCAACTTGTTGTACTGTCCGCCCGAAAGTATACCGCTGGGGATGCCCTCGATAAAGCCTTTGAACACGATACCGTTATAGTAGCGGATATCGTGCACGACCGAGAAGTCTACACGTAATTTGTCTGCGAACGGACTGCCGTCAAAGGCGCAGGGCACTTTGCAGAATTCCGCGATCGGATTTGCATCGATCCTACCGCAAAGCAGGGAGGAGAGCTTTGGTAAAACCATGCTCGGGCTGCCGTAAAGTGTGACGAGCTGTTTTAGGATTTCGATATCCGCAGGGGGAAGTCCTGCCCCGGCACATACCGCCATAAGCTCGTGCAGATTCTTTTCGCCGATGCATTTTAAGATCGTCTCTCGCTCGCCGATGGGAATAGACAGACTGTCCAGCACCGCTGAAAGGATGCCACTGTGCGAAATATCAAGGACATAGTTTTCAGAGATGGTGGCAAGGCTCTTTGCCGCCAGCATCAGCACTTCATACAGGCAATAGGTGTCGATATCGCCGATGCATTCAAGACCTACCTGCATGATCTCTTTGAACGCGTGTGTACCGCCTGAAACGCGATAGACGTTTTCATTATAATATACTTTTTGCACGCAGCCGGGTACGTCTTTGCCGTTCTTTAAGATCGAGAGGGTGACATCTGGCTTCAGCGCCATCAGCTTTCCGTTTGTGTCGGTAAAGGTAATCACGCTGTCCGAGATCAAAAAGTCCTTGTTTCGCACATAGAGGTCGTATTCCTCAAATTTGCTCATCTTGTATTGG
>CAYQBT010000212.1:0-2774 GCA_964415775.1 uncultured Lachnospiraceae bacterium | reverse complement strand
TTCTGCATATAATTCTACCATAATATGTGCAGAAAATCAAGCGTTGATGCATATTTATTTTTGATTTTTGTGCATCAATTTCTTTTGAATCTTTTTCTTTGTCTACTACGGATCAAATTTTGATACAGAAAACATCAATAAATTAAAACAGCCTCGAACAGTTGGAAAGCCAACTATTGCGAGCCTGTTTTCTGACCACATATTATCCCACTTCTGCGACAGGAACACACGGAAACAACGGAAATAAAAGCGCCAAAGAGGATGTGGTTTTGATCGGAAAGGGTTAGAAATAACCGGAAAGGTCTATATAGCAGGTCTTTTTTATCATTTGGGACGGTGTCGAAAAATGTCGGACTTTCACAAGTTCGAATTTAAGAGCCTCTTTTTTCTATAGATTTTTTCGCAATGCTGTGCTATACTTTTCATATCAGTTTTTATTCAACGTGCAAGAAGGTGCAATAAGATGTTATATCATGGTACACATGTACAGAACATTAAAACGCTAAAACCGTTTGCCACACAAGGCAATGCAATATCCAAGCCCGTAATATGTTTTACGGCGAATCCTCATATTGCCCTGTTTTATATATGGAATCGTTCCTATAAATGGGTCGCTTTTTATGAGAATGAAAACGGGAAAGTTGTGTTTACCGAGCACTATGAAAACATGCTATATGATTTTTACAACGGTGTATGCGGCAGCATTTATGAATGCGACGGGAATCATCCCGATATTGCGCCAACGCATATGAAAGGGGTATATATTTCCGAATCCCCCGTTACGGTTAAAAAGGAAACGTGCATCTCCAACACATATGACGAAATTCTGAAGCGTGAAGCATTAGGAACTATTATTATTCAAAGATATGATCAATTGTCTCCCGAGGAAAAGGCAAACATTTCCAAAACAACTGTTAGAGCAATCCATATGCAAAAACTGCTTCTTCCATCCCACAGTACATCTAAAACAGAACAAATTGATTTTGTAAGATCCCATTTTCCAAAGGAATGGGAAACCGCATCAAAGATGACGATGCAAGAAATCGAACAGATGCTATGGAAATGGAGAGCATCTTTACACAATAACAACGGACGTTGTAAATAATCATAGATCTTGCGTTTCGGGCTGACCATTTGGCAGGCCCTTTGCATCGGCATATTCTTTTGGGGAATGCATATATTCTTTATACATTTTCCACTACGAAAGGCAGATGCATGAGACGCCCGATCGCGCGAACATTTCGATCTTCTTTGTGGCGGCTGCGGCAGCCTACCTTCTGGAAACGCGGCTGTTCAAAAAAGAAAGCTTGCCTTGCCGGATCCCGTGGCTTGCATTTGCGGCGATATGTCTGCTTGCCGTACTGTTTGTGGTATTCACGTTCCGCACGCCGGAACTCCCGATCTTTGCGGATCCCATCACGGGCAGATACGGCTTGCTATAGAATCTTCGGGAGATTTCTCATAAGAATATTTACGAAAATCGGCAGAAGAATTGCTCTTCTGCCGATTTTCGTGATATAATGAAAAAACAAAACCTCTCTACGGGAGAAAGGAGCGTTACTATTCATGAAAGCCGGAAAGTTGAAAGGCAATTTGACAATAGGTGTTTTCTCCTCGTCCTCACCCATTTCGGCAACTGTCCCTGTGCGCTACAACCGGGGAAAAGAGTATTTAACCTCTAAAGGTATTCGCATCCTTGACGGAAACCTTTTCGGCAAACAGGATCATTACCGTTCCGGCAGTATCAGAGAGCGCGCCAATGAGTTTAATCAGTTGCTATATAACGATGATGTGCAAGTGCTGATGGCGGCTATCGGAGGATATAACACAAATTCCATCCTGCCTTATATTGATTACGAATACTTAAAACAGCATCCTAAAATCATTATCGGATACTCTGACACGACAGCCTTGTTGCTGGGGATATACGCAAAAACCGGACTGGTGACTTTTTACGGTCCGGCACTGGCCTCTTCTTTTGGAGAATTTCCTCCGTTTGTGGATAGGACATACGATTATTTCAAATCTATCCTGTGTGATGATCTGACGCTACCGTATGCATATCAGATGCCCGCTGTATGGACGGATGAATGTATCAATTGGAGTGAGCAGGACAGAGGCAAGGAAGAATATGCAAACCGCTATGTAACCGTGAACTCCGGCGTTTGCCAAGGTCGGTTGATCGGAGGAAATCTAAATACGATCGGGGGATTCTTCGGAACAGAATATATGCCGGAAATCAAGGCGGGAGATATTCTGCTGATCGAAGACTCTTTAAAAGATGCTTGTACGATCGAGCGGTCGTTTTCCATGCTGAAGCTGGCAGGCGTGTTTGATAAGATTGGCGGCATCATCCTTGGAAAGCACGAAAAGTTTGATGATAACGGAACCGGCAGAAAACCATATGAAATTTTAGCGGAAGTCTTAAATGGCTCTCATATTCCTTTTTTGGCTGAATTTGACTGTTGCCACACCCACCCGATGTTTACGATGCCGATTGGGTGCCAGATGGAATTGGATGCAACCAACAAGAAAGTTACCCTTTTGGAAAGCCCGTTTGAATAAGAAATTGGAGAACCAAACAAATAACAGCCCCGACAGATCATAAAATCCGTCGGGGCTTGCTAACCCGCGACATTGTAGGGGTGACCATTGGTCGCCCCATACACAAATATCGCACCACATTCTCCTATTTGTCATTCTGAGCGGAGCGAAGAATCTGCAAGCCGCAAGGCTTGCCTTTCAAGACGCCGCTCACGCGGCGCAGATCCTTC
>CAYQBT010000211.1:0-2779 GCA_964415775.1 uncultured Lachnospiraceae bacterium | reverse complement strand
GACATTGGCAAGGAACGTCCTTGCGTTTACTATCAGATCGGGCAGTGCATGGGCATTTGCCGAAAGGGAAGCAGCAAGGAGGAATATGACGCTGCCGTTTCGGCGGCACTTCGTGTGCTTGGCGGGGATTTTGCCTTGGCAAAGGATGAACTGGAAAAGCGCATGCTTCACTGTGCTGAGCAGGAGAATTTTGAAGCGGCGGCAAAATGCAGGGACAGTATTGCCGCGCTTGAGAAAATTACCGAGCGGCAAAAGGTGGTTTCTTCACCGAGAGCAGAGCAGGATGTTGTGGCGCTTTACAGTGATGAGACGTGCAGCGTGATCTCTGCGTTTTACGTCCGTGGCGGTATGCTCGTGGATAAAAGCGAGTTCGTGTTTTCTGCCGATGAGATTCTGACAAATGAGGATATTCCGAGCTTCTTGTGCGGTTTGTATTCCACGCGCGAGTATATTCCGCGCGAGGTACTGCTGTATAACGAAGCGGATGAAGAGAGCAACGAAGCGCTGGCGGCATTGCTCAGCGAAAAGGCGGGGCGGAAGATCAGCGTACACCGTCCGATGCGCGGTGAATTGAAAAAACTTTGTGAGATGGTGCACGATAACGCGAAAGAAAAGGCTGCAAAGTTTGCGCAGTCGAGCGAGCGCGACAACAAAATGCTTGGCAAACTGGCGGTTTTGCTTGCGCTTCCGAATCCGCCGAAGCGCATTGAAGCCTACGACATCTCCAACCTTGGAAAAGAGCATATCACCGCCGGTATGATCGTCGCGGAAAACGGAAAACTGAAAAAGAAGGATTACCGCTCTTTTTCGATCCGCACGACAGACGGCATTGACGACTATGGCGCTATGCGCGAGGCGCTTACACGCCGCCTGACGCATCTTGCGGATGCGGAGGGCAGCTTTGCTACGCCTCCGGATCTGATCCTGCTGGACGGCGGTGCCGGCCATGTCGGCACGGCGCGCACGCTTCTGCGCGAGCTTGGTCTTTCGATTCCTGTCTACGGTATGATCAAGGACGAGCACCACAAAACGCGTGCACTGACGGACGGACAGCGTGACATAAGCATTGCAAGAGAGCAGAGCGTATTCGTTTTTGTGTACAGTCTGCAGGAGGAGGTGCACCGCTATGCGGTCAGCCGGATGGATAGCGCAAAACGGAAGACCTTAAAGCATTCGGTGCTCGAGGAGATCTCCGGCATCGGGCCTGCCAAGGCGAAAAAATATCTGAAAGCGGCAGGAAGCATTACGGCTTTGAAAAACGCAGACATCGGCAAACTTGCCGAATGGGGCGTTCCGCAAAAGGATGCGGCGGCTATTATTTCTTATTTTCAGAAAAAACAGGAGAAAAAAGCATGAGAATCATTACGGGTATCGCAAAGGGAACAAAACTTTTTACGCTGGAGGGGGATGCAACGCGTCCTACTTCCGAGCGGGCGAAGGAAGCGCTCTTTTCGATGATACAGTTTGATCTGGAGGGGCGGCGCGTGCTCGATCTGTTTGCGGGAAGCGGACAGCTTGGGCTGGAGGCGCTTAGCCGCGGCGCAGCATACTGCATGTTCACCGATGCTTCTGCAGATGCGATTGCCATCGTACGCAAGAATATCGAAAAGACGCATTTCACTGAGCAGACCAAGACGATGATCACCGATTATCGCGGCTTCTTGCGCAAGTCGGCAGGGCGCGAAGGCTATGACATTGTTTTTCTGGATCCCCCGTATGCTTCGGGTGCGCTGACCGATGCGCTTCTTCGTCTCTATCGCACAAACCTGATGAAGCGCGGATGCCTGATCGTTTGCGAGAGCGAAAATGAGGATGCGCGTATCTTTGAAAAGGAGCCGAAGCTTGCAGAGATGTATACCTCCGTACGCAAAAACGGCTACGGTAGAGTGCATATTGAGATCCTGACGCCCTGTGAGGAGTATTATATAAAGGAAGAAGCCGCAGATGAAGAATAAACTTGCGCTTGTGACGGGAAGTTTTGACCCGATCACAATCGGTCATTTGGATATTGTGCGCCGCGCGGCGAAGCTGTTTGACCGCGTGATCGTTCTGGTTGCGCAGAACGAAGAAAAACAGTATATGTTTTCCTCTGCAGAGCGCGCAGCTATTGCTAAGGCGGCAGTGGCAGAGATCCCGAATGTTACGGTGGAGGCCTGGGACGGATATGTTGCAGATTTTGCCAAGGCGTATTGTGCAGATGCGTTTGTCCGCGGCGTGCGCGGTGCAGAGGATGTTGCCTATGAGCAGTATATGGCGGAAAAGAACTTTGAACTCTGCGCGGTGGATACAGTATTGCTGTTTGCGGATCCTGCGTACCATACCGTGAGCTCGACTGCTGTCCGCCGCTGTCTTATGGCAGGGGAGGGAGCAGAGAAAATGATGCCGGTGGCGGCGTATGCTCTCGCATGCGCACTGCTCGACAAACACAAAAAAATATAAGGTAATGCGAAAACAAGCTGTTTGCTTTCGCATTTTTCTATATGAAAAACATCTTTTCCGTAAAAGGATGTGTGGTTTTTGAACAAAAACCTTGATTTTTTGTATTTATTTATTTGTATTAAAGTAGTATATTAAAAGTGTAAAACAAATACTTACGGAGATATTTACTATGAAAAAGCTTTTGGCAATCGTTGTTGCATCCATTCTGCTCGTACTCGGAATGGTAGTCACTGTAAACGCTACAGAGTATGTGTATTATGAAAACGACTTTTCAAATCCGGATACTTTGGCAGATTTTACACAGTACCGCGGCGAGTGGAGCGTTGTAGACGGACAGCTT
>CAYQBT010000210.1:0-2779 GCA_964415775.1 uncultured Lachnospiraceae bacterium | reverse complement strand
GACCGACCGGTTATGAGCCGGGAGCTCTAACCAACTGAGCTAATGGTCCGTACACTCTATTATACAACGAACGGTATCGGTTTGTCAAGCGCTATCGACAGTCAATTTTCGCAATCGGGAGGGGAATTCAGGCAGGCGGGATTTTTTGAAAAAATCTGTTTTAGGTATGGAAATATCGCTGTTCTTCCTGTATAATATATATAACCACTCTCAGGAGGACTGAACATGAAAAGAAAAGCACTTTGGATACTCACCTTGGCGGCGCTTGTCTGCCTGCTTGTCTGCCTGCTTGCACTGTCTGCGGCGGCGTATGAATTTACACCCGGCAGCGACGCGGTCGTATATGTCAGCGACAGCGGACTCAGCACAAACAGCGGCACCAGCGCGAAAGAGCCGGTAAAGGGCTTGGAGCGCGCATATAATATATTAAAGGAAGAAAACGGCGGCACGATCGTCATTTGCGGCGTTGTCACCGAGAACACCGCAAACGGCTTCCTTGCTCCCGATGCTCTCGGTACGGTCGTGATCACCTCGGTGTACGACGGCAAGGATTACCGCACGGAGGGCGCAAAGCTCAGCACGTCGGTGGATCTGTCCTTTGCAAGCGATACGTATTTTGACAACATTGCGATCGACTACCAGAAGGGCTCGCTGACCTTTTCGGGCAACTTCAACAATTTCGGCTTCGGCGCGGGTGTGAGCTGTGCGACCTCCGCGACCGGCAATCTGACGCCCCCGATCCTGATCGCGGGCGTGAACAATCCCGCTACGCTGGAGCAGGCAAGCACGGACGAGGACTTCACCCTCACGGTTGCCGGCGGCACCTGGCAGGCGCTGATGGGCGGTAACCGCCGCAGCACCGTCAAGACCGCGCTCGGCGTCCTTTCGGGCGACGTTCGCATCCTGATCTCGGGCGGCACCTTCGGTACGGGTGTCGGCTCGCAGGCAGTCAGTCCTACCGGACAGAACTACCATACCGGCAGAACCTACATGGAGATCTCGGGCGGCACCTTTAACTGTGAGTTCCGCGTATATCGCAATATCGGTACCGCACCCGGATCTGCCGACCTTGATCCGAAGACCGGCATCCACGGACAGGTCGTCGTGCGCGTGACGGACGGCACCTTCAAGGGCAATCTGGTGCTGGCGACCGATCTGCCCACGGTTGCGTACAACGACGCAAGCACCGCGCTGATCCTCTCGGGCGGAAGTTTCGTGCAGGTGCCTAAGGTGCAGAACCAAGCGGCAATGGGAGCGGCAGTTGTCTATGCAACGCCCGAGATCGAGCGTGTTCTTACGCTCAAGAGCGATCCCTCCTTCTATTTCTCGAATGATCTCGCACCCGCGACGGAGAAGACTGCGGACGTCCACTTCCAAGGACGGATCACCGAGCTCCCCGATCCCTACGTGATCTATCACGAGGGCGTGTATTACTACTGCTACTCCTCGAACGGCGTTAAGGTCGAGGCAAGCACCCAGCTCATGCTCGGCGATCCCGGCAAATCGGCGGTGCAGGTGTTTACCCCCGCGATGACATCCATCGCCAATGCGAAAAAAGAGTACTGGGCACCCGAAATGCACTACTTCTCCAAGGAAGAGGTGGGCGAAAAGGACTACGGCTGGTACATCTACGTTGCGGCGGATGACGGATCAGACGTCAACCACCGTATGTACGTGCTGAAGGCCTCCGAGCCCGACAATGCGCTCTCTCGCTACAGCATGGTCGGCGAGCTGAAGCTCGACGGCGACAAGTGGGCGATCGACGGCACGGTGCTTAAGCTCGGCGGCAAGCTCTACTTCGTCTGGTCGGGCAGAGAGGGCAACGATCTGAAGTATGCGCAGAACATCTACATCCAGGAGATGACCAACCCCTATACCGCGACCGGCAAAAAGACGATGCTTGCCGAGCCGGTAGAGGCGTGGGAGACCAAGGCGGGCACCACCGTCAACGAGGGACCGCAGGTCGTCGTGCACGAGGGCACCACCAATATCGTTTACTCGGTCAACGGAAGCTGGACGCAGCACTATGCGCTGGCATCGCTGACCTACCTCGGCGGCGACCCGCTGTCGGCATCCTCCTGGAAGAAGAGCGACAAGGCGCTTTTTGCATCGTATCCCCAAAACTCGATGTACGGCACGGGACATTCCTCCTACGTGCAGAACTACGCGGACGGCACGTGGTGGATCTACTATCACGCAAACCCCTCGCTGAGCGTTCCGAGCGGCTCGAATTGGTGGGCAGAGAGAAACACCTATCTGCAGGAGTTCACCTTTGAGAAGCAGACGATCGGCGGCAAGACCTATTCGGTTCCCGTATTCGGCGTGCCGCTCAAGTCTACCGATCTGCGGACGGTTACTATAGCGACTCCGAACTACTGCACGGGTGAGCATTTCGCCACCGAGGGCGCGGGCGGCGGTCTCTTCTGCGGCATTTGCGGCACGATCCTGCAAGACGCACCGCAGGTGCAGGCAGACGTTACCCTGAAAATGACGCTCGGCAAGACCGAGTATACCGTAAACGGCGAGCAGAGGACGATGGACGTTGCTCCCATTATCCGTAACGATCGCACGATGCTCCCCGTCCGCTATGTCGGCGAGGCGCTCGGTGCAGAGATCGCTTGGGACGGAGAAACCTCCACCGCAACGCTCAAGACCGCTGACGTAGAGATCAAGATCACGGTCGGCGCGGCTGAGGCGATCGTAAACGGCGAGGCAGTTACGCTGGATTCTCCCGCATTTATCGAAAGCAGCCGCACCTACATGCCGGTACGCTTCGTTG
>CAYQBT010000209.1:0-2809 GCA_964415775.1 uncultured Lachnospiraceae bacterium | reverse complement strand
CAAGACGACAAAATCTTCGCGTTCTCTATTGCCTTTTTCTGTCGAATTATGTAGAATTTAAGTATACTCTATAAAGGCAGGTGAGCAAAACTGAATTTATTTTATAAGAGACCGCTTTTGCTCGCGCTGTTTCTGTTTATATCGACCAATATTCTTTGTGCTTATGCTACAGAACAGTTCCGACGGATCGGTATCCTCGCATTTCTCTGCATAAACTGCATCTTGCTTATTGTCTGGGTCTGCAGCTCCGTCTTTGCCAAATCGGCGGCTAAGCATTTTGGGCATCTCTTTTTGTGCATGCTCTTTTGCCTTACCTCCTTCTGTATATCCTACAACTTTTTCGACAAAACGCTCTCCGGACTTGAGAATCAAACCGATGAAGCGGAAATCGTAGCAGAAATTGACAAATGCCTTTACGATGCCGATTATTCCACAGTCTATACAGCAAAAATCGAGAGTATAAACGGTGTATCCGGCGGTTTTTCCGCCGAACTGACTTATCCCGGTGCCTGCGAACTGCAAAGCGGAAACAGAATACAAACACATGTCCTTTTCTATGCATTTGCAAAGGATGTATACGGTTTCGATGAGCGAAACAGTAACATCGCAAGCGGTATTCTCGTTGCCGGCGAATTTACCGAATACACCGTATTGGAGGATTCTGCCTCCTCTATCGGTTCGCTTTTCAAGAAGATACGAACTTCCATTGTAAACAGAATTGACTCCGCATCCCAAATGCATACTGCCGCGCCGCTCATCAAGGCGCTCCTGCTTGGAGATACTGACGATCTCGGCAGTTCTCTGAAGCAGGATTTTCGGCGACTTGGCATTAGCCACATACTCTCTATCAGCGGCACGCATTTTACCACACTTCTTGGTATGATAGCCTTGCTTCTTTCTCTGCTTGGTATCAATAAACGCGTCATTTATATTCTTTTGATTCCGATTGCGATCTTTTATATGGGTCTGACCGGTTTCTCTGTCACCGTTTGCCGTGCGGGTATTATGTGTATTCTCTCCTATTGGGGATTCCTTTGCGGGCGAATGCGAGATTCCTATCCCGCGCTGTTTCTGTCTGTTACATCAATTCTTATATGCAGTCCGAATGCAGTACTCAGCATTGGTTTGTGGCTTTCTTTTTCTGCTACCTTTACAATTCTCATTCTTATGGAAATTCTCTCCTCCGCAGAAATGTTTGTCAAAAAGAAATCTCTGTTTGGAAATATTCTATTCTTTCTCGTCTCACACCTTGCAATTACCATAGCGATTTCTTTTACCACACTGCCGATTACCGCCGCTTGCTTCGGCGAGATCTCTATCATCTCCCCTATATCCAACCTGTTGCTTGTCCCGCTATTTGAATTGTTCTTATACATAGCACCCTTTGCAGTGATTTTTGCAACCTTTGAACCTTTCACAATCCTTATCGAGTTTCTCTCCGGCACCATTCTGTCACTGACACAAAGCATTTGTGATCTGGATAACTTACTGATCTCTGTCAAGCAGAGTTTTGTATTTATCTTAGCGATAATCGGATGTGCTTGCACGCTTCTTTTAGTCGCACTTCCCCTCCGCCGACGCGGGTTTGTTCTGCTTCCCGGCGCTACGAGCATTCTTGGCATCGCGCTCGGTCTTTGTATCTTCTTTCATCTGCACAGCGCACAAACTTCTATCACGTATTTTACTGCCGGTGCAAGTGACGGCATTGTCATTACCGATCGCAATAACACGCTTTGTATCGACATTTCTAACGGCGGTTCATCTGCCGCATACAAAGCGGAATACATCGCTGCAGAAAACTACTGTCCGGAGATTGGCGGCTATATGTTTACACACTATCGCGTCCGCCATATCAATCAGTTTTACAGACTCACCAACCGTACAAATGTGCACAAATTGTATTTACCGCGATCTGATGACCCGGCAGATACCAATATAATTGCTTCCCTTTGCGAGATCGCCAAAGCGCAACACATAGAGATCGTATGGTTCTCTTACGGCGAACCGGTCATGTTTGAAGAATGCGCTGTAACGCTATTCCCATTGCAGGACATCTCCCGCTCAACACATGATGTAATTTGCTTAAAGGTCTCTGCTAAAAGCACCGACACGCTCTATCTTGGGTCCTCCTATTCGGAGACGAAAATTGACCTGAACAGCGAAATTGCCGACGCGGAGTATATCTTCTTCGGTCAGCATGCTCCAATCGCCAAGAAACCGTTCGAAGCATTGACCAACGCCGTGCAAATCTATGGTAGCACACACCTCGCTGACTTGTCTTTGCGAAATTCTCCCGAAGTCATCCTGGGAGAAGACGACGAATATACGATTCTGCTAAAATAAAATTCAAATTAAATTAAACTTTCATACATTTTACAATTGACACGCGCACTGTTTTTTTGTATAATATTAAAAACCAAATTTCAAGGAGTCTGAAATGTCAAAAATTGATTTTAACAACAAAATCATTCAAGACGGTATCACCTTTGACGACGTTCTGCTAATCCCTGCAAAGAGCGAAGTCCTGCCCAATCAGGTTAGTCTTGAAACACGTCTCACCAATAAGATCAAGCTGAACATCCCGCTGATGAGTGCAGCGATGGATACCGTTACCGAGTCGGATATGGCAATCGCTATGGCTCGTGAGGGTGGTGTCGGCGTCATTCACAAAAACATGACGATCGATCAGCAAGCCGAAGAGGTGGACAAGGTTAAGAGAAATGAGAACGGTGTTATCTCGAATCCCTTTACCCTTTCCGAGAATAACTATGTCTATTTTGCAAATTATTACTGGAGAATCATACGAATT
>CAYQBT010000208.1:0-2814 GCA_964415775.1 uncultured Lachnospiraceae bacterium | reverse complement strand
ACACGCCGCTGTAAAGGATGAACAGCGCGACCGCAATGCCGACATACCCGTCCAGCTCGATATGTGCAAACCGAGACACCAGCATGGCAAGCAGTACGGCAGAGGTTGCGATCACATCGTTGCGGCTGTCCGCGGCGGTGGCGATCAGCGTCTGGGAATGAATCTTTTTGCCGACTTTTTTATTAAAGCCCGACATCCAGAGTTTGATAAAAATCGAGAGCACGAGGATCAAAGCGGTCAGCCAGTTAAATGCCACGGGAGTGGGTGCAAGCACCTTTTGAAAACTGCTCCTCAGCAGTTCGATACCGATATACAAAATAAGTACCGCGACCAAGAGTCCCGAAAGATACTCGTAGCGCGCGTGCCCGTACGGATGATCCTCGTCCGCAGGCTTCCCCGCCAATTTAAAGCCAAGCAGGCTGATAATGCTGGAGGAGGCATCGAACATATTATTGAGTGCATCCGCTGTGATCGCCACGCTCCCACTGATCGTACCAACGGTGAGCTTCAAAGCAAACAGCAGAAAGTTGCATACGATGCCGACCGATCCCGCGAGCTTACCGTGTGCCGCGCGTACTTCTGTATTTTCAATTTTATCCGCGTTTTTGACAAACAAACGGATCAATAAACCTGTCATACCTACCTCACTCAATTCTTCCGCCACCGAGCAGAATATCGCCGTCATAGAACGCGGCGGTCTGTCCGCGCGTGATCGCGCGCACGGGTGTATCAAACACCACGCGGATCTTCTCTCCCTCGGGATAGAGCCACGCTGGAGAAGCGCTGTGGCTGTAGCGCACCTTGACCTCGGCGCGCATCGGCTTGACAAATGCCGCAATCGAAAGCGCGTTCACATCTCTTACCAAGCATTCGCTTGTAAAAAGCTGTTCGTTTGTGCCGAGGATCACACGGTTGTTTTCCGTATCCTTTTGCAGCACATACATCGGCGCGGGGAGAGCGAGTCCAAGCCCCTTACGCTGTCCGGTGGTATAGCGGATCAGCCCCTTGTGCCTACCGAGCAGATTGCCCGCGACATCGGTAAAATCGCCGTCGGGATAGTGCCTATTTGTAGTTGTCTCAATAAAACGAACATAATCGCCGTCGGGGATAAAGCAGATGTCCTGACTATCCTTTTTCTCCGCGGTGGCGATGCCGTTTTCAGCGGCAATGGCGCGGATCTCCTCTTTGGTGAGTCCGCCAAGCGGAAAGAGGACGCGCGCAAGCTGCTCTTTGGAAAGATCGCAGAGCATATAACTCTGGTCTTTCTTCGGATCAAGCCCTTTTTTCAAAACATAGCGCCCTGCAGCAGCATCATACTCCACGCGCGCGTAATGCCCCGTCGCAATTTTTTCAATGCCGAGCGCGTCTGCCTCGCGAAGCATGCAGTCAAATTTGACACGATGGTTGCACAGCACGCAGGGGTTGGGCGTTTCGCCGGCTTCATAGGCGCGGATAAATTCGCCGATCACCTCTCGGCGAAACACCTCTCGGTGATCGCAAACGGAAAAGGGGATCGAAAGCTGCTCACAGACGCGCTTTGCATCCTGCTCACTTTGCAGAGCACCAAGCGGAAGATCCTCTGCAGACCAAAGGCGAAGCGTCATACCGTGCACGGTATAGCCGGCCTGCTTTAACAGCATTGCTGCCGCCGAGGAATCGACGCCGCCGCTCATTGCGACGAGTACACTGTCCGACATATTTGCGCCTCCCTTTCCATGGATTCAAAAAGTGATTTCCTCCGCGTATACTGAGGTGATACCCAGATATTCCTCCAGACACAGCCCGCTGTCGGTAACTGGCTTTGCGAGTTCTACGCCGAGATAGCGGATATGCCACGGCTCATACATAAAGCCTGTCTGTGACTCCTTATCGGCACCGTATCGGATGATAAAGCCGTATTCCGCGCAGTGCGCCGCAAGCCATTTTCCCTCCGGTGTATTGGCAAAACTCGTTCGCAGCGAGTTAATATCCATCGCAAGTCCGGTCTGATGCTCGGAATGACCGGGGCGCGCCGAATAGCGGTCTGCCAATTCTTTTCCGTCGCGGGCAGCATAGTTATTGTAGGTACTGTATTGCTGTGAATAGGGGCGGAAGCCAGAAATGATCTTGAGCTTCAAGCCCTCGGCGGCTGCCGCCGCCTGCATCCGGTCAAATGCCGCCTGGGCATCGGGATGCAATCTGCCGGGGTTGTAGGTCTCTGGCAGGCTGTAGGTCTTATTCGCGATCAAAATACCACCTACATAGGTGACCCCGTCCACGACCTCGATCACGGGTGCACTGCCGTCGTTATATGTATATTCCCCGGAAAGTACCGAAGGCATGAATTTATTGTTTTCGGATGCCGGAGGTTCCGTTGCCGCAGTGGTTACGACGACGCTCGCAGTGGTGGTTGCCGTAGTGGTAACTGTAGTCGTTTCCGCTGTAGTCTCTATGGTAGTTTCCGTTGTAGTTTTCACGGTAGTTTGTGCCGGTACTGCAGTGGTTTCCGAAAAAAAGGAAACGGTGACGATGTCTGTAATTTCTATAGAGGTATTCTCTGTAGTCACGGTTTTCTCCGGCGATTCGCCGTCACAGCCGAGCAGGCCAAAGCAAAGCAACAAAACCATGCAAAAGTATACGCTTTTTCGCATCACACTATAGTTGAAGAGAGTCGAACGCGATAGCCTCTCGCCGATTCTTTTTTGCATCTTTTGCCGCGGTGAAGCTTGCAAAG
The DNA here is from genome assembly GCA_964415775.1 of uncultured Lachnospiraceae bacterium. Lineage (GTDB taxonomy): Bacteria > Bacillota > Clostridia > Oscillospirales > CAG-272 > UMGS902. Next base: position 101 of record CAYQBT010000208.1, on the reverse strand, counting down.
TACACACTTTACCGTGCTCCACCACGACCAAATCTGCTAAAAAATAATTCGGTGAGAGGTGCAAGGCAGTATTTGCGGAGCAAAAAATTGTTCCGACAAGG
>CAYQBT010000207.1:0-2852 GCA_964415775.1 uncultured Lachnospiraceae bacterium | reverse complement strand
AACTTCTGCTTGCCCGTGAAGAAAGGATGGCACTTGGAGCAAATTTCAACCTTAACATCATTCTTGGTAGAACGAGTGGTATACTCTGCGCCACATGCACACTTTACGGTAACAACATTATATTCCGGATGGATACCCTGTTTCATTTTTAGCACCCCTTTACATTCATAATCACAATATGCTTTATAATACCACACTATTTTTTAAATTGCAAGAGTTTTTTTAACTTTTTTCGCTGTAAATTATATTTTTTCCGCAACTTCCCCGCGGAGGCGGGCTATGATCTTCTTTTCCAGCCTGGAAATATACGATTGCGAGATCCCGAGCATGTCTGCAACCTCTTTCTGCGTTTTTTCACCGCTACCGCCAAGTCCGTACCGCATTTCGACGATCAGCCGCTCCCGCGGATGCAAGGACCCGACTGCCGCATGCAGAATCTTTTTTTCCTCCGTGCATTCCAGATTTCTATACACAAGATCCTCGTCACTTCCAAGCACATCCGAAAGCAGAAGCTCGTTTCCGTCCCAATCGACATTTAAGGGCTCCTCTATCGAGATCTCACAGCGTTTTGAACTGTTCTTGCGTATATACATCAGGATCTCATTTTCGATGCAACGGGATGCATAGGTCGCAAGCTTGTTGTTCTTGTCCGGCTTAAAGGTGTTGATTGCCTTGATCAAACCGATCGTACCGATAGACACAAGATCCTCGATACCAATTCCTGTGCTCTCAAATTTTTTTGCAATGTAAACGACAAGCCGTAAATTGTGCTCAATCAAAACAGAGCGTGAAGCCGTACTGTCTTCAAGGCTTTGAAGTGCCGCCGCCTCTTCTGCCGCGCTGAGCGGCGGGGGCAACGTGTCCGTGCCGTTGACATATGAAATCGAATCGTACGACCGAACGATCTTCATTTTGATTTTTGCAAAAAATCGTTTCACCTTGATCCAAAAATTCCGCATTTTCATACCCCCTTATACCATAGCCGCAGGATGCGCGATCCCGTCCCAGTCTCCAAACGCATCCTTTCCGTCGCAGACAGCAATATACGCATCCGGTTCGGCTTTTTCCTCCCCATCCGCTCCTGAAATTTTATCCGGCAAAAATCCATAATACGTGTGCTGCACCCCGTCAATTCCTGAGGCACATATCAGCCTGAAGTGCCGCTTCAGCAAAAACTCGCTGTCTCCTCTTTGTATCGCCGCATATACTGCATCTCCGACAAGCATCCTCGCCTTTGTGCCGCCAAGCAAAATGACATATTTCCCACTGATCGGTTCTTTAGCAAGATTGCCGGAGTCGAGAAGCAACCGCACCTTAGCACTTCGCCCCTGATAAACCACCGTCACCGCCTCTTCCCTCTGTTCGGTGACTTCTCTGCCAATATACGAAAAGATCCAAGAGATTAAAAAACTGATTGCCGCAAGCAGAATAAAAAGCCAAATCGGAATATGCGAGTAGGCATATCCGCGGAAATTCCCAAACAGATCTGCATGATAACTGCCCAACAAAAAATATACAGAAAACATAATGCCGCCGACAAGTGCCGCCGTTCCAAAGAACACAAGCGCTGTTTTCAAAAACCGATAGCCGCCAAAACATATGTAGCACATCAACAGCCCTACCGCCAAGCTGATGACGCAATCCAGTATATCATTTCCGTTCACAAACACCTTAGCCACGCTATATACGCCGCCAATCAGCGCGGCTCCGGCAAGGCATGCCGCTTTTGTCTTGCGGCGGAGGATGACCCCTGTTGTATACAGAACAAAAAAGTTCATGCAAAAATCAATTAACAGCAATACATCGCCATATATCACCTGCACCATTTTCATCACCTCATGGATTTATTGTAAAGCACCCGCCTTTCAAACGCTGTCGGCTTTTGAGCATTTTTTTTGGAACTTACAAGCAACAAAAAACGAAGGAGAATATTCCCCTTCGTTTCCCGTTTTAATTTGTTTTATTCTGTAATACTCCTGCACTCGATATAGTATCGCTTTTCGCGCGCCTCGCCCATAGAGAAGGTCTTTCTCGGCAGCGCGCCATCCTGTTCCACTGCGCCAAACAGTTCCTCCTTGCGCATACCGTCAAAAACAAAGCCAATTGCGTCCGGCTCTGCCGCAAGCTTTGTAATCGAATCTACGCCGTGTATGTAATCGATTTCCATTTCCGGATGCTCCGCTTTATATGCATCCAAAAACTTCTGTAATGTGCCGACCGTCAACGTATGCGTACCCGCGCCAAGCGAAATGCTTTGCTTTTTGCCATCAAACAGGCAGTCAACCACCTGTACGCCCTCCCCGCAAGCAGCTCCGTGTGCGGAAAGATCAGCGAGCAGCTTTGCTTTATCTTTTGTTTTCACCAAGCGGTAGATCGGCTCAAACTCCAGGGCTTCATCATGCAGATTTACGACCTCGCAAAGTGCGTATCTTAGAGGATGCTCCTTTGCACGCTCCCCAAGCTCGGCTTTTAGTTCTTCATATCTTGCCTTGGCGCTGGCAAGCGAGTGGTTGCCGTCTCCGACGGCATACTGAATGCTGCCGCCGTTTTGTAAGAATAAATCCGACAGCTTCTTTGTCAATTCTGCTTGTTGCGCTTCCGAAAGCAAATACCCCTCGATATGCCCGCCGCTTAGCATGAGATCAAAATCATACGCACATTGCATAGACGAAACAGAATCGGCAAGAGAGTCTATCACAGTTCTTTCTTGATCATCGATCAACAGCATGATATGCGGCAATTCAAGGATTGCAGCGCGGCGCACGGCAACACGCGGCGGTATGCGCTCCAGTACAGTCCCCTCGGTTGCACGAACCGCTGAAACCGAACCGACACTGTAATCATACGCCTCA
>CAYQBT010000206.1:0-2883 GCA_964415775.1 uncultured Lachnospiraceae bacterium | reverse complement strand
TTGCACTGCTCCAGGTGAGCTCGGTCAACCTTGGACTTTGATGGATCCAAAATTAAATCAGAATATTTTTCTTGCTTGTTACGACAATCCTATGACAGCAGAGGAGCTTGCAATCGAAGTGGGAGTTGCTTTGCCGTATATGGAAGATACAGTACGGCATCTGATGTCGCAGACATTACTTATCAAAAACGGCGAAAAATACGAAACAAATTTTCCAATCATAAGCCGCGAGGCACAGCAAAAAATCCATTTTTACTATGAAGGCATATTACCGCAGTTAATTGCACTTATAACGGAAGATATCGATAGGTTAATGGTGCAATACGAAGAATCAGGTCTTTGTTATTACGGCGAATATCAAAGTTACGAAGAAGCAAAATGGATGCTGTTGATGGATTTTTATAAAGGCATGTATTCGCTTTGCAACAATTCTCCCAAGGAAAAGCTTGGCAACACACCAAGACAAAACAGAGGCATTTGGGATGTTGTAGGTTTTGAAAAATGCGATTTTTTGCCCGATACGGTTGGATTCCACTGTCAGTATGAAGGCTTTGTGCATTACCGTTTTGGGTATTGCGGAATTCAAAACAGAACCCCAGCAAACCTTACCAAAGACGAGGCTCACGAACTGCGGCTTATAGTGGAAAATAAGAAGGCTAAAAACGAGGCTGTTAGAGAAAAACTTATTAAATATGGATATGCCTGCAAAAAGAAAGACAAGTATATTCCGAACGTGGCAGTTATAAAACAAAGTACATGTCAAGCATTTTTAAAGTTTTGTAAAAAGAAAAAATTTAGTTCGGATTTTATCCAGCACTCCAATGTTAGAGGCAAGTTAAACGAAAGCATTTTGCAAACAATTGAAAAAATCAATAACTCGGTTTGTGAAATTCTTGTTTCGGATCTACCGAAGTGTGTACGGGATGACGAAAGGATAGTTAATGCATTGCTCGAATCGATATGCACAACAAGTCATACACTGGGATATGTTGTTCATTATGCGCTCGCAAGCGGTTGGCTAAAATATGATGAAAACACCTCACCTGCTATTGGCGCATACTTTAATATGCCGTAATCAATAAAAGAGAATCACCGCCGAGAGTAACCTATTGGTCGCTCTCGGCGGTTAATTATTTATATCGTTCTTCATAGCACAACCACTTCGGGTGGCGAGTAAGTGCGCACTTGCGGACGGGTTTAGTGATATGCTATCTTCGATAGCGTGATATTTTTACTATCGCAAAAGTGATATTGCAAGGCTTTGCCTTGCAGTGATATTCTATTCGCCAAAGAAACTCTCGTAGCGAATACCACTCGGCGCAAGCCGAATATAACTGCGAAGCAATATAACTCGCCGTAGGCGAATAAAGTTGGCGTTGTGTCCTCAGGAACACAACGCCTTATGCCGTGGGCATTTTTCTACAATATATTATCTATATTGGCTTCAAGCAGTCCGCGCAGGTGCAGAAGTGCCTCTTCGAGATTGGCGTGTGCCTCTGCCCATTCGGCATATTCCTCAGTGTCCGCATAGCTTTGCAGGGCGGTCATCTTTTCCTTGACCTCGTCGAGATGCTGGTGCGGGTGAAACATGCTGATGATGAAAAACTTTTTCTCCCATATGGCAAGGATGTTCTCACTGACCTCGGCGGCGCTTGGCGGAATACGGTCAAGGTTTGTGGGCGTGCTGTGCAGTTCGTCCAGTATGTCGTCGATGATGTTGGTGCTGGCAACCGTGCCGAAAATACAAAAAACAGCGATCAGCGCAAGACAGCAGAGTGCCGCGATAAATAGCTTCATTTCTGTTTGTCCTTTCTGATCACGTGTATCTTGCCGAGATCATCTACTGTCAATAAGAAGATCTCTTTGAGCGGATAGCCGCTTTTCCGGACGGCTTTGTCCAGCCATGCTTCATTTAGTCCCGCGCCCCGCAGTGCTTCTTTTTTGATCGCGCCGTCGATGATGACCGCGTGCGCGATGCCGCTCTCCTTTACGGGGAGTTTTAAGTCGCCCACGGTTGCCGGCTTGCTCTTTGCGTGCGGTGTGACGGATAGCTTGCCGTTGTTTTCGAGAACTGCATAGTCGGCTTCCTCGATAGCGGTGACGCCGTTTTGCCGCAGCTCACTGAGCAGCTCTTCCACCGACATCCGCGCTTTGGAGAGTTCTGCCTGTTGCAGCTTGCCGCGGCGGATGAGGACGATCGGCGAGCCGAGGAAGATCTTTTTCATGAAAGTGGATCTGGTGGATAAAAAGGAGACGATGACCTCCAGCGAGATGATCGTGAAGATCGGCAGGATCGCAAAGGAGAGGGGAATCTCCTGATTGCCGATCGGCGCGGACGCGATTTCGGAAAGGAGAAAGGTAGAAACCAGTTCGGATATCTCCAGCTCGCCGATTTGGCGCTTGCCGGTCGTGCGGATCGCCAGAATCAGCAAAAGATAGATGATCACGGTACGGATGAGACAGGTAGCCATGGTTTTTCTCCCTCCTTTTAGGCAAAATTATTGTCATTTTGCCAAATTTTTATTCGCCGTTTGTGTAAAAGATCAAAATACAATTTTTTTGAAAAAAAGTGTTGACAAAAGAAAAAGAATCGTGTATACTGTAAAAGTCGCCGCGGGGAGTACCCTGTGGAAAGACAATTCGGTCATTGAAAATTGAACAACAAAGAGAAAGAAACATGAACTGAAAAAGTTATGTGTAGATCTCGAACAATTCTTTAGAGAAACCAAGTAAAGAAACTTATGCGAAAGAGCAAGCGATTGCTTGAGTAGAGATCAAAAGAACTCTAAGATTTGTATGTATCCGAGAGGGTACTTCAAATACAATACTTTAGAGAGTTTGATCCTGGCTCAGGATGAACGCTGGCGGCGTGCCTAACACATT
>CAYQBT010000205.1:0-2924 GCA_964415775.1 uncultured Lachnospiraceae bacterium | reverse complement strand
GCGTGTAGAATTTAGCAATGACGGCGGTTTGATAGTCCATCATATACTTGTGTGTTTCTTCAAGCTCGGTATTCTTCATATCGCAATAGTATGCGATTTCGGCAAGTTGCTTTTGGGAAATTGCGTTTTCGATGAGATAGTAGAACTCGGTGTGTGCATCGTCAACGATCTTGAATGCTTCTGCCAGTTCGCCCTCTTCTGCGTAGCCGTGAAGCGTTTCATCGTATTTTGCCGCAGCATTGATCATTGCAAGAACTTCGTCATACTTTGCATCAATAGCAGCTTCATCTTCCTTGGTGAAGTTGAAAGTAAGCTCTTCTGTGTACTTGCTTTCATATTCGCCCCATTGACAGCTGGAACAACCTTCGTTGAGGCAGCGAATCACTTTGGAAGGCTCGTCGGCAGCTTCCTGGTAATTGTGGCCGATTGCGGGGATGGTTTCGGATTTTCTTTCTCTGCACACGGTGCATTTATAACCGTTGGAAACACTCTTTGTGCAGTGGGGCAGGTTAAAGGTGATTTGTTCAAAATCGTGTTCGAGAACATCGATTTCAGTTTCCTGCTTTTCACCGCAAGAGCAAATCTTTACCTCAAGACCTTTCTTTTTGCAGGTAGCGGCAATGGAATCCTCTTCGGAAAGAACGAATTCGTGGGTGTGCTTGTTGGTCAAATTGATTACAATGTCCACAGCAGCATCGCAACTCGTTACGGTGAACAGGAAAGACAACACCAATAAAATAGAAACTATTTTTTTCATAGCTTTTCTCCTTTTCTAATAAAGATAGCCTTATTGTACCACAGAAAAACAAAGATTTCAATGGTTTTTGCGTGCGTTTGTATCGTAATTCGATTTTTTGGATAATATAACCAAAAAAATACAATGGCTTTTTGATAGTTTTGCCGATTGAATATAAAAAGCACTCGCTCGCGCGAGTGCTTTTGGTGCCGGTAGTCGGGGTCGAACCGACACGGTATCGCTACCACTGGATTTTGAGTCCAGCACGTCTGCCAATTCCATCATACCGGCGTACTTTAATAGTATAGCACATCTTCCTGCAAAATGCAAGTCTTTTTTCAAGTATGTACATCTTGTAAAATTTTCTGGATATAGTTGTATTTTTCTCTAATTTATTATATAATTTATATATTCACCATCTAAAGAAAAGGAAGATTTACCATGGCAGAAGAAATCAAAAACGAAAAAGGCGGTATTTCCGTCGAAACAGAGCATATATTCCCCATTATCAAGCGCTGGCTCTACTCGGACAAGGAAATTTTCTTGCGTGAGCTGGTCTCCAATGCATCCGATGCAATCACTAAGCTCCAGCGTCTGATCTCGCTGGGTGAGGTCCGCGATCTCACGTTCGACGGCAAGATCACCGTCAGCGTGAGCAAAAAGGCACGCACCATTTCGATTAGCGACAACGGTATCGGTATGGATGCAGACGAGGTGAAAAAGTACATCGGCAACATTGCACTGTCGGGCGCAATGGAATTCATCCAGAAGTACGAGGGCGAAAGCGAGGGGGCGACCGACGGCATTATCGGTCACTTTGGTCTCGGCTTTTACTCGGCATTTATGGTCAGTGACCGCGTAGAGGTACTCAGCCGCTCCTATCGCGGCGGAGACAGCGTACAGTGGATCTGCGACGATGAGGGCGCGTATGAGATGACCGTCCCCTACGACAAGGAGGAGCGCGGCACGACCGTCATTCTCCATGTCAACGATGAGGGCGCGGAATACCTTGAAAGCTACAAGCTGCGCGCGGTTCTCGAAAAATACTGCTCGTTCATGCCGGTAGAGATCTACTTTGCAGATGAGGATGCGGAAGAGCCCAAAGAAGGCGAAGAGGCACCCGAAGAAAAGCCGATCAACGACACAACGCCTCTTTGGCAAAAGAATCCCTCCGAGTGCACCGACGAAGAGTACAAAGCCTTCTATCACAAGGTATTCGGCGACTTTAACGATCCGCTCTTCTGGCTGCATATCAAGGCAGACTATCCGCTCAATTTCAAGGGCATTCTGTATTTCCCGAAGCTCACGCATGAATTTGCCAACATGGAGGGACAGGTCAAGCTCTACTACAATCAGGTATTTGTTGCTGACAACATCAAGGAAGTGATTCCCGAATATCTGCTGATGCTGCGCGGCGTGCTCGACTGCCCCGAACTGCCCCTCAACGTTTCGAGAAGCTATCTGCAAAATAACGGCTATGTCACCAAGATCTCCGCACACATCGTCAAAAAGGTTGCCGATAAACTGAACTCGCTCTTCAAAAACGACCGCGAGAACTACGAAAAAATGTGGGGCGATATCAAGACCTTCTGCGAATACGCAGCGCTCTGCGACCGCAAGTTCTATGACAAGGCAAAGGATGCACTGCTGATGGAGGTCGTGCACAGCGGTTTTGTCACGCTCGCCGAGTATCTGGAGAGTGCAAAGGAAACAAACGAAAACACCGTCTACTACGCTTCGGATGCCGAACTGCAGGCGCAGTACATCTCAATGTTGGAGGCAAAAGGCATCCAAGTCGTAAACTTCCCGCAGATGATCGACACGCAGTATGTACAAATGCTGGAGAGTGTCAGCGAAAATGTCAAGTTCAAGCGCGTGGACTCGGATATTGCCGATGCACTGCGCGGCGAAGGGGACGCAACACATTCTGAAGTCCTCGAACAACTCTTCCGCGAGGCGGCAAAGAACGACAAGCTGACCGTGAAATGCGAAAAACTCACCGACACAGCCGTTCCGGCTATTCTGACGCTGACCGAAGAGAGCCGCCGTATGCAGGATATGTTCAAACTCTATGCCATGAGCGGTATGGAGATGGGTAAAGATTTTGCCGCAGAAAGCACGCTGCTGGTCAATATGGACAACCCGCTGATCCAAAAGCTGGAGGAGGGTGCCGGCGACAATGCGCCCT
>CAYQBT010000204.1:0-2976 GCA_964415775.1 uncultured Lachnospiraceae bacterium | reverse complement strand
GTTTTGTTTTTGCAGGAGATTTGAACTCGAGCGGCGGAGGCGCGTGAGGGAGCGTTGCGAGCGCCGCCGGTGGCGGATAAAGCGAGCAAAAGCGAGTGACAAAACAAGGAGTATCGCGCCCGAACAAGGGTGCGAGACGACTATGTTTTGGAGGTGCGACGCCATGCGAAGCATGGCTAGATCGAAACAAATCCGCACATAGCGTTTGAGAGTTCAAATCTCTCCATAGGAATACACAAAATTCAAAAAACCACATCGCCCTGCGTAGAACACGCAGGGCGGCTCTTTTCTTATTCTTCCTTATTTAATCCTTATTTAATCTGCCAAAATCGGCGGTGAGCTGATAGAGACGCTTTTCGATTGCCTTTGACGGCATTTTCGTCATGCGCCATGCCCAGTTGCCGACCGAGGTGGAGGGCGTATTCATACGCGCCTCGCTGCCGAGCGACAAAAGATCCTGCATGGTATAGATCGCCGTATCCGAAACCGAGCCTGCCGCGCCGCGGATTAAGCCCCATGCATACCCTTCGCGGCTGTCCAGGTGCAGATACCGCTTTGCGTACGCCACATCGTCGGGCGCGGCGGTCAGCATCCAGCCCTCGGTGGTATCGTTATCGTGCGTGCCGACATAGACGACCGAGTTGCGGTCTTTATAGGTATGCGGCAGATAGTTGGATTCCTCGCGGCTGTCAAAAGCAAACTGCAATACCTTCATGCCGGGATAGCCGCTGTCGCGGAGCAGCTTTGCAACCTCGGGCGTGATGAAGCCGAGATCCTCTGCGATGATCGGAATATCCCCGAGTCTCTTCTTAATCGCGTTGAACAGCGATATGCCGGGACCCGGCATCCATTTGCCGCCTACCGCGGTCTTGTTTTCCGCAGGAATCGCATAAAAGGACTCAAATCCACGGAAGTGGTCGATGCGAAGAATGTCATAGAACTTCATCTGCCTTGCAATACGGCGGCACCAGAAGTCATAGCCGTGCGCGCACAGATATTTCCAATCGTAGATGGGATTGCCCCAGAGCTGTCCGTCCTCGGAGAACGCATCCGGCGGACAACCCGCAACCAACTTTGGCGAAAGCGTTTCATCGAGCAAAAAGCAACGCGGATTCGTCCATACATCGGCGCTGTCGCGCGCGACATAGATCGGCAGATCGCCAATGATCTTTACGCCCTTTTTGTTGGCGTAGTCCTTCAGCGCCGTCCACTGTTTCGAGAATGTATACTGCAGGAATTTGTAAAAGCCGATCTCGCGTCCGAGTCTCCTCTGCGCCTTTTCGATCGCCGCCTTGCGGCGGAATTTGAGCCCGTCCTCCCAGGTGTCAAAGGACGCGCCGTTTTTCTCTGCTTTCAGCGCCATAAACAGCGCATAGTCGTCCAGCCACTCCTTCTCGGCGCGGCAGAAGGTCAGAAAATCCGCGGTCAGCGCCACGGCAAAGCGCTCGTATGCCTTGCGGAGCAACGGATACCGACGGTTGTACTGCTTCTCATAATCGACCTTTGCGGGATCGCCCGAAAGCTCCGCCGCCTCGATCTCCTCTTTCGTCAGCAGCTTTTCGCGGCACAGGGTATCCGGATCGATAAAATACGGATTACCCGCAAACGAGGAAAACGACTGATACGGCGAGTCGCCGAACCCTGTCGGGCAGATCGGCAGGATCTGCCAGTAGCGCTGTCCCGCCTTTTTCAAAAAATCGACAAACTTATAGGCCTCTTTTCCCACCGTGCCGATACCGTAAGGGGACGGCAGAGAGGATATGTGGAGTAAAACACCGCTGCTTCGCATACAATATGTCCTTTCAAGTCAAGTGGTTGCGAATGTATACCATCTGTCCGAAAGCAGCAATATTTGCGGTAAACCGCCAATATTGCCGCACTCGGTCAAAATCAACCTTTCACTGCGCCTGCCATGATACCCTTGATGATATGCTTCTGGCAGGTGAAATAGAAAATAATGATCGGGATGATCGAAAGTACGATCAGCGCCATGATCGCGCCGAGATCCACCTGCCCGTAACTTCCGTTCAGATATTGAATGTGGATAGGAATGGTGCGGTAGTTTTTTATATCCAGCACCAGATACGGGAGCAGATAGTCGTTCCCGATCCACATTGCCTCCAGTATCGCCACCGAAATGAGCGTTGGCTTCATCATCGGGAGCACGATACCGAAAAAGGTGCGAAGCGGGCCGCAGCCGTCGATATTTGCCGCCTCCTCAATCGCAAGCGGAATGCTTTTGACAAAGCCGCAGAACATAAACACGGCAAGTCCCGCGCCGAAGCCGAGGTAGATCACGACGATGCCGATCGGATTGCCGAGTGCAAGCGTATCAGCGGTTTTAGAGAGCGTATACATGACCATCTGGAACGGTACGATCATCGAAAATACACATAAATAGTATATACCACGGCAGACCTTGTTGTCAACCCTCGTGATGTACCACGCGGTCATGGAGGTAAACAAAAGGATCGCCAAGGTGGAAAACACCGTGATAAACAGCGAGTAAAGCGCGGACATATAAAAAGGATAATCGCCGAACGTGATTCCGCGGGTATAGTTCGCAAATCCCACGAAATCCGCAGCCGTCGGCAGCGAAAACGGCGACGCGCTGATTGCAGTCTTCAGCTTGAACGAATTTTGCAGTACGATAAAGATCGGGGATAGGTACACGACCGAGAGCAAGGTCATAAGCACCGCGGCGACCGTTTTGCCGACCGTTTTTCTGCCTGCCATTATTGCTGCACCTCCCTTTTGCGAGTAAAATAAAGCTGCGCCAGTCCGATCACGGCTACAAGCAAAAAGAAAACCACGGCTTTTGCCTGCCCGACACCGCGTGTGTTGGCATTCTGATAGAATGTATTATAAATGTTCAGCGCCAGCATCTCGGTCTGGTAAATGGTCTCACCGCCGACCTGTAAGCCCGGTTCGCCCGCCGTCAAGGCAAGGTTCTGGTCAAAAAGCTTGAAGGAATTG
>CAYQBT010000203.1:0-2986 GCA_964415775.1 uncultured Lachnospiraceae bacterium | reverse complement strand
TGGATCCCTACGATCTGCCCGAAGAATTTTCGCATTTGCAAGCGCAGGATATGTCCAAGCTCGGCTTTATGCAGGATCTTATCCGCGGTATCAAAAAAATAGAACAGGCAGACACTCCCAAGACTACAGTTGTGAAGGACCCCTTAATTGCCGGTGGCAACGCCAATACCGCTCCCTTGCTGAAGCGCGTCTTTTTGTTTCTGGAAGACGAAGATTGGAACTCCGCCAATGAATATTGCGAAAAGGTGCTGGATATCGATCCCGAAAATGCGCAGGCATACTTAGGCAAATTACTTTCCGAGTTGAGAGTAAGAAAGCCTGAAGCTTTAAAGGATCGAGCCGACCCCTTTGACGATAATAACAACTATCAAAAAGCCGTTCGTTTTGCCGATGAAACGCTGAAGCCGGTGCTTACCGGATACATAGAACAAATTAACACGCGCAACAAAAATGCCCGTTTAGACGGTATTTATACCGAAGCCCAAACCGCGATGTCTTTGGCAAAAAGGGAGGTCGATTATAAGAGAGCGGCACGCCTCTTTGAATCTATTTGTGACTATCTAGATTCTGCAGCTCTTGCGCAGACGTGCTACGAAAAAGCGGAGGTGGCACGAAAGGATGATATCCTTGCCCAAGGTAAGTTTAAAATGAAAATAGCTGGACGCTTCAACGCACATACATTCAATTACGAATCTGCAATCAAATTGTTTGAATCCATCTCCGGCTGGAAGGATGCCGATGAGCAGATCGTTGCATGTCAAAAGGGAATTGAAGAAACCAAAGCAAAGATAGAAGCCGAGCGTATTGCCAAGCGAAACAAGAAGATCGCTATCATTACAACGTTGCTCGTCTGTGCGCTCATTGCCTTCATCTTCGTGCTAATACAGAGAGTTATTATTTCCAATGAAATTTCCAATGAATATAACGATGCCGTTGCTTTGATGGACGCGGGCAAATATGAGGAAGCAATCGCCGTATTTGAAGCACTTGACGGATATAAAGATAGCGCGGATCTTATCCAAAAATGTATGGGCGAAAAGTATGTAAATACAAATATTGGTGATTATATAACCTTTGGTGCGTATGAACAGGACAACAACACCTTGAACGGCGAGGAAGAAATCGAATGGCTCGTTCTTGCAAAAGAAAGCAATAGGGTACTTGTGATCAGCAAATATGTCCTTGACTGTCAAGCATATCACACATCCTACCACACCAATGTTACTTGGGAGACCTGAAAGTGGCTGAACGGTACGTTCATAAATGATGCATTTTCGGCAGCAGAAAGAGCCATGATTCCCACGGTAACCGTTTCTGCGGATAAAAATCCGGAGTATAGTACGGATCCCGGCAACGCAACACAGGACAAGGTATTTCTCCTTAGCATAACCGAGGCGAACGAATATTTCAGTTCCGATAGTGCAAGACAGTGTAAGCACACGGCTTATGCAATTGCGAATGGGGCGTATAGAAATCCCGACAATGGCACCTGCAGTTGGTGGCTGCGGTCGCCCGGTTACAAGCAGAGGCAGGTTGCTTATGTCGACAAGAACGGTTATGTCTATAAAAGAGGCTGCGATGTTGGTGCTTCCGTTCCCATCCGCCCCGCTTTGTGGATCACTCTGAACTCTTAACTCTTCTAATCTCAAATCATCCACGCAGCGCCGAAGGCGCAATCTGCGTGCGTAAGCACGCTAATCCTTATACCGCCGTAAGGCGGTCACACAAATTCTATTTTGAGGGATAGCGCATGGAGCGCAAGCGAAAAACCGAGGCGTTTGCGACTCGTCCGTAAGGACGGTCACAAACGCCTCGGTTTTTTATAGTCAATACAGTTTTTCGAGCGAGGTTGACAAAAATGCTTTTGTTTTTTCGCTTTGAGGATTTTCAAAGATCTCCTCCGGCGTTCCCATCTCCTCGATCACGCCGTCTGCCATGAATATGACCTTATCGGCAACGTTTTTTGCAAACTCCATTTCGTGGGTAACGACGATCATGGTTCGGTCCTCGCCTTTAAGTCCCTTAATGACGCGAAGCACCTCGCCGGTCAACTCGGGGTCAAGTGCGCTGGTCGGCTCATCAAAGCAAAGGATGTCCGGCTGCATGATCAGCGCGCGGGCAATGGCAACTCTCTGCTGTTGACCGCCGGAAAGCTGGCAGGGGTACGCATCCCGTCTGTCCCAAAGTCCCACACGCTCTAAAAGTTCTTCCGCCTTTTTCGAAATCGCGTCCAGCGCCGCCTTTTTCTCCGCGCCGGAAAGCTTTTTCTTTTCCAATGCAAGCGTGGGGGCAAGCGTGAGATTCTGCAGTACGCTGTACTGCGGGAACAGATTGAAGGACTGGAACACAAGTCCGAAGCGGAGCCGCTTTTCACGGATCTCGGCATCGGTATATTCGGTATCGGCGTCGAAAACATCCTCGCCATCTACAAAAATGCTGCCGCTGTCCGCCGTTTCCAAAAAATTCAGGCAACGAAGAAGCGTTGTCTTGCCGCTGCCGGAGGAACCGATGATCGCAAGGACTTCTCCTTTTTCCAGTTCAAAATCGATGCCTTTGAGGACTTCGGTCTTGCTAAAACTTTTTTGGATATTTTTTACTTCGAGCAATGCCATACCGCGTCCTCCTTATACCTTATAATAATTCAGTTTCTTTTCAAAGTACCCGAAAAGAAGAGACAGAAGTCCAACGAAGATCAAATAGAACACCGCGGTGTAAAAGAGCGGCCACATCAGTCCGTATGCCGCAAATTCCTGCGCCGCCTTTATCAGTTCAACGATCATGATCACTCGTGCAAGCGCGGTATCCTTTACCAGCGTGATAACTTCATTGGACATCGGTGCAAGAATACGCTTGACGACCTGCATCAACACGACCTTGAAAAAGATCTGCGATTTCGTCATACCAAGCACTTGTCCTGCCTCATACTGCCCCTTGGAAATACTTTCAATGCCGCCGCGATAGATCTCGGAAAAATAGCAGGCATAGT
>CAYQBT010000202.1:0-3012 GCA_964415775.1 uncultured Lachnospiraceae bacterium | reverse complement strand
GGCGGGGCGGTAGAATGGGACGGCGCTACCTCTACTGCAACCATTACTAAGTAAAAGTAAAAGTAAAAGTAAAAGCATAACAAAAACCGCCCTGTCGGGCGGTTTTTGTTATGCTTTTACTCATTCTCTGCGAGGTAGGCGACATATTCTTCAAGACACATACCGAGGCGGTGCATTTCACTTGCGTGATAGCGGCCGACAAAGCGGTAGTGCCAGGGCTCAAAGCTGTAGCCCGTGATGTCCTCCTTTCCCTCAGGGAAACGGAGGATAAAGCCGAATTTATAGCAGTTTTCGATCAGCCAAGTATACACTTCCTCTTGGGCAAACTTCTGCGAAGCACTGCCGAGGTTATGCATATCACAGCAAAGTCCGGTCTGATGCTCGCTGGTACCCGGTCTTGCCGAATAGGTGTCTACGATTTTTTGCGCTTCGGCGCGGGAAATGCCGGCTTTCATCTCTCTGTCGGTATAGAGATTGTAGAGATACTCCTGCTTTTCATAGGTGCGGTAGCCGCTGGTGACCGATACATCGGTATAGCCCGCGGCGCGCATTTCGATATACAGCGCTTGCAGAGCCTTTTCCGCCGTCTCCACCATGCTCTCGGAGCGACCGTCCTTTCGCACCTCGGTGATCGGCACAAGGTTATCGGGCACATAGGTAGCATCCACCGTAGTCTCGCGGTTGACGAGGATCAGAAAAGCATCGGGATCCTCTGGGCACATATACGGCTCGTATGCCGAAAGATCGGTCGAAAAAGAGTAGGTCGGAGCGATCTTTTCCGGCAGTTCGGTGGTCGCGAGCGGTATCTCCTCCGTACCTGTAAAGACCGGCTCCTCATAGAGCGGGTTGTCCTTGGTGCTTGCATTGTACTCCCCGCGGCGGATCCGTATATCTCCGTTCTCGGTACCACGCACAATGTCGATGCCGCTCATATACTGCTCGACAAAAGCAAGCGGCACATAGAATTTACCATCCAAAAGCTTCGCCGCCACAAGCATGTCCACCTTGCTGCCGTTGAGAAGTGCGACCGCACTTCCCTCCTCCAGCGCAATGCTCTGCTCGGAGTTCGCCGCATAGAAGGTACGGCTCTTTACAGAGCCGGTTTCGGTCATCTCACAGATCGCGGCAATATCGTCAAAGCAGACGAGCAGGGCGTTGCCGTCGTAAGCCTCGGCGGCAGAGAGCGTGTACTCCCTCTCCCCGATCCGATAGGTCACGCCGCTACGGGTCGTGCCGCCAAAGAAATCCATGGCGAAAAAGGCGCAGATCAGCACCGCAAGCACGAACAGCACGATAAAAAAGGTAGCGATTGTACTCTTATTTGCACCGCGTTTTTGCGGTTTTCTTGTCCGTTCCATATTCTGCCTTCCTGTCATTTTGTTTCTACAACGAAGAAAAACGGCGAAGCCGGTGAGTTGACGATCTTGACCTTGGTGATGCAAAGCTGATACCGGCTGATCGAGGAGAAGTATTCCTCCAGCATCTCGCCCTCCAGCTTTCCCTCCTCATGGCCGGGGTATACGGCAACCAGCAGAACCGCATCCTTGTCTAACAGTTCGATCGCCCCCTTGACCGCAGCAAGCGTGCTCTCCCGCTTGGTCGTGACCTCGTGGTGGCCGTGACCGGGCAGGTATCCAAGGTTAAACATACCCGCCTTGATCGGCTCTTTTATGTACTCTGCGACATTTGCATGGCTGTCGTGGATCAGCGTATAATTCTGAAATCCGCAGCCCTCTAGCCGCGCGCGTGTGGACGCTACCGCGTCCGCCTGAATGTCAAAAGCGTATACCTTGCCGCTTTCTCCCACCGTGCGGCAGAGAAACTCGGTATCATTGCCGTTGCCCATCGTAAAATCCACCGCAGTATCGCCCTCGCCGAGGTGCGTGCGGATGAACAGTTTATGCATTTCCAGTAAATCGATCATGTCCCGTGTCCTTTTCTATCTTTTGCTACCAGTATAGCATAAGAAAAGGATTTTTTCCATAGAAATTTGTAAAGTTTAAGTTCGGATCGCCGTGCCGCTGATTAAATTTTCAAAGCAGGCGCCTGAGGTGAATTCGATCTCAAACCGTACACCGAGAATATGTAAAAACCGCGCCGCGGCATAGGTATAGCTCGAAAGCGGGCGGTCGAGCGCATCATCCGAGTGCGCGGCAACCAGAATTCCGCCGTCCTCCGAGAATCCCGAAACAAACAGCGTGTGGTAATAGTCACCCGATGCATTTGCAAGCTGTACCACATCTCCGACCTCCACGCCGCTTTCCTCTACCTCCTCGGCATACGGACCGACGCCGGTGTTGCCTGTCATAAAATTATAGAAAAACTCCACTCCCGTCCAGGACGCGGTGCGCGTATCGCCGTCTAAATAGAACCACCCAAACACCGGCGTGAAGTTCATCTGACAGCTTCCTGCCAGAATACTCTGCGAGGCAAAGCTGGTGCAGTCGCCGCCAAAGCCGGTATAGTTGACGTACAGGGGATTGCGCGAAAAAGCCCACGTCCGCGCGTACTCGAGCGCATTCTGTCGGTTATATTGCCGTTCAACAAGCATATAAACACATCCTTTCCACTATAGGATATGCGTTGCGGCCGGCGGTGACACGACACAAGCTTTCCGTTTTTTTACAAAACTATGCAAAACAAGTCAGAATATGTTGACAAACCGCGAAAACCATGCTATACTATATACATAAATTTACTAGGAGGATCTCCCCATGAACAACAATCTTGTACGTTTTCTTCTCACGTTTTTCCTTGGTTGGATCGGTAGCCTGATCATTAACCACTCTTCTCTGAAGCCCGAAGGTTTCACGTCCAGAACCGGTGCGTATATCTTCCTTACCGCGATCACTTTCGGTATCTACGGTCTGGTTGCTGCTATCTGCAATCTTTCCTTCGATCCTGCTAAGGCAAAGAACATCGGCTACAAAAAGGACTAATAGATGTAAATCAAAAGATTCCGCTCAAATGAGCGGGGGTCGTAAGAAAGTAATATCGTATTTTTGCAGAAAC
>CAYQBT010000201.1:0-3013 GCA_964415775.1 uncultured Lachnospiraceae bacterium | reverse complement strand
CCTGCGCCTTGTTATCCTCAGACTTTGCGACAGGGTTAGTATAGACATTTTCAAACAAAAACTTCCGCAAAAGCATGGTCGCTTCACCAACCTCATCAGTAAAGCGGATCTCCGGTTTTCCGGCACTTGCCGTAATCACCGAGGTCACCATGCGGTTGATGCGCTCGCTGTGTCCAACGCCAAGAACGTCCGTAAGCTCTTTCGGAATGTCCGAAAGGCGAAGAATGCCGGCGCGAATTGCATCATCTATATCATGGTTGATGTAGGCGATTCTGTCGGCGAATTTTACAATTACACCTTCCAGTGTGGATGCCATAGAGTCGCCGGTATGATTCAGAATGCCGTCGCGTACCTCATATGTAAGATTTAATCCGGCACCGCCGTTTTCCAGCTTTTCTACAACACGGATACTCTGCTTATAGTGCGTAAAATCCGGTGAATAGCATTGCTGCATTGCCGCTTCACCGGCATGCCCAAACGGGGTATGCCCGAGATCGTGCCCCATAGCGGCAGCTTCGGTGAGATCCTCGTTCAAGCGAAGCGCGCGCGCAATAATACGGGCAACCTGTGTAACCTCAAGCGTATGCGTCATGCGCGTACGGTAATGCTCATCAGCAGGAAACAGAAAGACCTGTGTTTTGTGCATCAGACGACGAAAAGACTTGGAATGGATGATCCTGTCACGGTCGCGCTGAAACTCGGTGCGATTTTCGCAAGGCACATACGGATGCTCGCGCCCCTTTGTATTCTTTGTCAAGAAAGCATACGGCGAAAGCGTCAGTTCTTCCCGCTCTAAAAAAATGTCAGCTATTCTTTCGGACATTTCCGCACCTCCCACATGATTTTTTCATTATTTACGACAATAATATACGCACAAAATCGGAAATATCCTCTTTTGTGCGTATAGAAAACAATATTTAATCTTTATCGTAGCGTTCACCGCGGCGAATCGGTTGTATACGGTCACAAAACAGTTCGCGTACGAAGGTATAAAACTGCTCTTCACGCGTGGCATTCAACGCGATGTCCAGTATAACTTCCGTGCCAAATTCCGTGTTGTCAATTTTGGCACCGTATACCGGAAGCTTTGCAAGGATCTTTGGATAATCCGAATAGCTGAGTACCAGACGAAGCTCCGAAAAGGTCTGATAGGTTACAACGCCGGCGCGATCCACCGCCATTTTTGCCGCCGCTGTATAGGCACGTACCAAGCCGCCTGCGCCAAGCAAAGTGCCACCAAAATAGCGGGTAACAACAATGCAGACATCCTCGAGCCCGGATTTGCGGATCACATCCAACACCGGAATTCCGGCAGTTCCCTGCGGCTCGCCGTCATCGCTATAACGCTGTACATTGCCGGAAGAACAGACATAGGCATACACCGTATGCCTTGCGTCGTAATGCTCAGCGCGGATGCGCTTGATCAGTGCCTGTGCATCGCTCTCGTTTTCAATGTGCGTGGCAATACCGATAAACTCCGATCGCTTTTCTTCATATACATCGGTGCCTTCGCCGGCAAGCGTTGTATAGACTTTTTCTGTAGAATTTCCCATTTTATCGAATGCCTCAAACAATATATTTTTGAAAGGTTCCCTGCGCGCGTTTGTCCAGCACGGCAGTCGCCTCCACATATTCATCGCCGTACCGAACATCCTCAACGGTCGCCAAACGGTACAGCTGATTCAATACACTCTGCTCTGCCATGGGAATATGCAGTGTGCAGCGTCTTGTGCCTGCGCGGGCAAGATCCTCCAGCATCGCCAAAAACGAGTCGATGCCCGCACCGGTCAAGGCAGAAATAAACACCGCATTGTTCGGTTTCTCTCCGATCACTGCCACTCCGTCCTTTGCTGCATCCGATTTATTAAAAACGTAGAGCACGGGTTTGTCCCCTGCGCCAAGCTGCGCGATCAGATCTGTGGTAACCTTCAACTGCTCGCCGCATTCCTCATCCGAAGCATCAGCGAGAACAACAAGAATGTCCGCATACTGAAGCTCGTCCAGCGTAGACTTGAACGCCTTGATCAGATGGTGCGGCAGTTTTCGGATAAAGCCTACCGTATCCGAGATCAGCACCTCAGTATCTTCGGGGAGTGTCAACTTGCGCGTAGTGGAATCCAGCGTTGCGAACAGTTTGTTTTCAGCAAGCACGCCTGCATCCGTCAAACGGTTCAGCAAGGTGGATTTTCCGGCATTGGTATAGCCGACGATGGCAACCTTTTTAAGTCCGCTGCGCTCTCGCGCCGCCCGCATAGTGGCGCGCGTGCGCTCAATATCGCGCAAAGCCTCCTCAAGCGCTGCAGCACGGCGCGCCAGATGACGGCGATCGGTTTCGAGTTTGGACTCACCGGGACCGCGCGTTCCGATTCGTCCCTCCTGCCTGGAAAGCTGCTTTCCTTTACCGATAAGGCGCGGAGCGGTATATTTGAGCTGTGCCAGCTCTACCTGCAGTTTTCCCTCTGCGCTGGTAGCATGCAATGCAAAAATGTCCAAAATCAACATGCTTCGGTCGATAACATCCACATCCTCCAGCACATCCTCAATATTGCGGATCTGCGCCGGGGAAAGCTCGGTATCGAATACAACCAAGCCAATAGAATTATTGCGGCAGAGTTCCTTCAGTTCTTCCAGCTTTCCGCTACCGATGCAGGTCTTGGGATTTTCACTTTCTTTGGACTGGATCATTTTTGCCAATGCCCGTCCGCCTGCCGTATCCAAAAGCCGCTCCAGCTCTGCAAGACTCTTTTCACACTCGCCGTTGTCGCTGCCTTTTTTGGCAACGCCAACAAGAATTGCGTCTGTTATTCTGTTTTCTTCCATAATTTGCCTCGTTTTTTAAAATAAAAAGGGTAAATGACCGCAAAGCGTTCACTTACCCATTTCATCGCAAACCGTGAAACTTATTTTACCATGCTGAGACGCTTCTTGAACTTATCAACGCGTCCGCCGGCATCCACAAACTTCTGCTTGCCCGTGAAGAAAGGATGGCACTTGGAGCAAATTTCAACCTTAA
>CAYQBT010000200.1:1834-3045 GCA_964415775.1 uncultured Lachnospiraceae bacterium | reverse complement strand
TAAATGTATTATGAAAAAGACGAAAAATGAGGACATATCATGATTAAAAGCATGACGGCATTTGGTCGTGCGCGCCTTACCACCGAGGAAAAGGACATCACCGTTGAGATCAAGAGCGTCAACAGCCGCTATCTCGATTGCACCGTCCGTTTGCCCCGCCGCTACGGATTTTTGGAGGATAAGGTCAAGACCTATGCACAAAAGAATGGCATCAGCCGCGGCAAGGTGGAGATCTACATCGGCGTGGATACCATTTCGGACGCCGAGGTGGAGATCCTGCTGGATGACGCGTATACCCGTGGCTACATCACCGCGCTGGAGAAGCTGCGCGACACCTTTGGACTGCGGGATGACATCAGCGTGATGAGCGTCGCACAGAACCGCGAGATCTTCACGACCAAGCGCGCCGAGGATGATGAAGAGGGCGATTGGCAGATGATCCGCGGGGTGCTGGACAAAGCACTTGCCGAGTTTGTAAACGCCCGTACCGCTGAGGGAGAGAAGATCGAAAAGGACATCACGCAGAAGATCGAGGGCATCCGCGAGACGGCGAAGAAAATTGCGGCATATTCGGACGAAGAGATCAAAGCCTATAACGCAAAGCTCACCGAGAGAATAAAGCAGTTTTTGGATGACAACAATATTGCTATCGACGAGGCGCGTATCCTCACTGAGAGTGCGATCTATGCTGACCGCGTGGCGATCGACGAGGAGCTCACCCGCCTGAACTGCCATTTCGGCGCATTTTACGACATTCTTTCGAGCGGCGAGCCCTGTGGCAGGAAGCTGGACTTCCTCCTGCAGGAGATCAACCGCGAGACCAACACCATCGGATCCAAGGCACAGAGCCTTGACATTGCAAAGCTGGTTGTAGATGTCAAGGCAGAACTTGAAAAGATCCGCGAACAGATCCAGAATATTGAATAAGAGGGCAAAGCAATGAAATTTATCAACGTAGGATTTGGCAACATGGTCGCCGCTGACCGCGTGGTCGCACTGGTCAGCCCCGATTCGGCACCGGTCAAGCGACTGATCGTGGACGCAAGAGAGAGCGGACGCGTGATCGACGTGACCTGCGGCCGCCGCACGCGTGCAGTCATTGTGACCGACAGCGATCATGTGATTCTCAGCGCAACCCAGCCCGAAACGATTTCCAACCGTCTGGCAGACGAAGTGGCAGAGGACTACACCGAGGAAGAGGAAGACGAATA
>CAYQBT010000200.1:0-1824 GCA_964415775.1 uncultured Lachnospiraceae bacterium | reverse complement strand
GAACTGTGGTCGGGGAGATCCTCGGCCGTGACGACGGATATATCTGCGCGGTGAGTGCTACCACCCGCCCGATGCTGAAAGGCGAAGAGGACGGTGTGAACTATCACTACATAACGCGCGAGGCGTTTGAGGAGAAGATCCGCACGGGCGGCGTGCTCGAATACACCGAGTACTGCGGCAATTATTACGGCACGCTCGTGTCCGAATTTGACCGCGCCGAGGCGCTCGGCAAGCACCTAATCCTTGAGATCGAGGTGGACGGCGCCACGCAGATCAAAAAGAAATATCCCGAGGCAATTCTGGTGATGGTTACACCGCCGGATGCCGCAGAGCAGAGCCGCCGCCTGTTCACCCGCGGCAGAGATACCGAGGAGTCGATCGCAAAGCGGCTTCGCCGCGCGGCAGAGGAACTTGACTATCTGCCGAGCTATGACTACCTCATCTTAAACGAAACGGGCGCACTCGCAAAAGCGGTGGACGACTTTTTCGCACTCGCACGCGCCGAGGAACTGAAAGCCGCGTGCAATATCGGATTTAAAAATATTTACTTCGGCAATGCCGATTAAAGGAGCAAAAACTATGATTAACAAGCCTTCTGTAGAAGAAATGACCAACGACGAACTGAACCGCTATGAGCTCGTGATCGCAACGGCAAAGTGCGCACGCATCATCACCGATGAGTATGTGGAGCAGATAGCCTAGGCAGAGAAGCTGATTGAGCGCAAGGAGACCGACAAGCCGATCAGCGCGCTGATCGACAAGGATATCCGCGACGAAAAAGCGGTCAAGAACGCAGTTGCAAGACTGCACAGCGGCGAATATAAAGTCGTTCGCACCGAAGAATAAGCACTTGAAGATCTGAGGCTAAAGCAGGAAAGGGAGAGACCATGGAAGGAGCGGTATATGCAAAGGTCACGTTGCTCGATGCGCCGAGTGCGCTCGACAGACCGTTTGACTATCGCATTCCCGAGCGGTTTTTGGGCTTAGTTACCCGCGGATCGCTGGTTTTCGTTCCATTTTCGAATGCCAATAAAAAGCGCATGGGGCTCGTTACCGATCTTTCCGACACATGCGAAAGCGCGCGCGTCAAGGATATCCTCGATGTGCATATGCGCGTGACGCTGAGTGAAGAACAGCTTGCGATGTGCGCGTTTTTGAAGGAGTACACCCTGTGCACCACGGGCGATGCGGTACGCACCATCACGCCGCCGCTCTCCGCCCTCAAAAGTGCGACGCAGGAAAAGTGCATCGTGTATGCGCGGCGCACCTCGGTTGCCTTTTCGCCGCGCGGCGAAAAGCAAAAGGCACTCTACGCGGCGCTTGGCGAGGAATTCGTTCCCGTCAGCGCGCTGTTTGCAGCGACCGGCGCAGGCAATGCACAGCTGGGGGCGCTGAAAGCCGCGGGCGCGGTCGAAACGCATCTGGAAAGCGTTTACCGCAACCCCTATGCTGATCTTAAAGTCGAGGACGGCAAGAAAAATGTACTCAGTCCTCACCAGACGCGGGCGTTTGATACCCTGTGCGGTCTCTACGAGAGCGGCGAGGCGAAATGCGCGTTGCTCTACGGTGTGACCGGCAGCGGCAAGACCCGCGTGATGAAGTCGATGATCGACCGCGTGGTCGAAAGCGGCAGAGGCGTGATCGTCCTCGTGCCCGAGATCTCCCTCACCCCGCAGACGGTCGGTTTGTTCTGCTCCTTTTACGGGGAGCGTGTCGCGGTCTTACATTCCTCCCTTTCGGCGGGAGAGCGGTACGATGCCTACCGTCGCATTGAGGACGGTCAGGTCGATCTTGTCATCGGCACGCGCAGTGCGGTCTTTGCTT
>CAYQBT010000199.1:0-3075 GCA_964415775.1 uncultured Lachnospiraceae bacterium | reverse complement strand
TTTTTCACCGAATAATCTGCCGCAAGAAGTCCGGGGGAATTTAAATAGGTATTGCGGTGCATGACACCGTAACGCACAAACTCTGCATTCTCAAGTCCCGGAATCAGGGAAAAGACGCGCTTCTGCTCACCAAAGGTGAGATGCGTCTGAAAACCGACGATATTGAACAGCGTTCCCTCTGCGTTATCCTGTCGAAGCTGTACGACCGCATACGCATCCTTGCCGGTGGACGGTAGCGGCAGCCCCACAGGCTTCAGAGGTCCAAACAAAAGCGTTTCATAACCGCGTCTTGCCATGACCTCAACGGGCATACAGCCCTCAAATACCGTCAGGTCCTTTTGGCTTTCTTTATCAAATTCCTTCAGTTCGGCTTCCTTTGCCGTAATGAGCGCCTGATAGAACACGTCATACTGCTCTTTTGTCATCGGGCAGTTGATATACGACGCTTCGCCCTTGCCATAGCGGGAGGCAAAAAATGCAACATTCATGTCGATGCTGGCGAAATCCACGATGGGTGCTGCCGCATCAAAGAAATGCAGTTTGGTGCAGCCGATACGCTTGCCGATGTCTGCAGACAAGGCATCCGAGGTGAGCGGTCCGGACGCAACAACCGTAATTCCCTCTGCCGGAATCTCGGAAATCTCGCCCGCGATGACTTCAATATTCGGATGATTTTTGATTTTTTCGGTAATGTACCGGGAAAAGCGTACACGGTCTACCGCAAGTGCACTGCCTGCAGGCACCTCGGTGGCATACGCCGCCTTGATAATCAGTGAGCTTAAAAGCCGCATCTCCTCTTTGAGAAGTCCGACCGCGTTGGAAACCACATTAGAGCGCAAGGAATTGGAACAAACAAGCTCGGCAAAATCCGTGCTGTGATGTGCAGGGGTATACTTCTGCGGCTTCATCTCATAGAGACGCACTTTTACGCCGCGCTCTGCGGCTTGCCACGCGGCTTCGCAGCCGGCAAGCCCCGCGCCGATTACATTCATCTCTGTCAATTAGTTCTCCTCTGTCTGCACAAGAGCAGGTGCGTCTTCCTTATAGCCGCACTCCTTGTCGTGGCAGACATACATATCCTTGCCCTTTTTGCGGAAGAGCATCTTGCCGCAATTCGGGCACTTTTCGTTTGTGGGCATATCCCATGCGGAGAAATCACAATCAGGATAGCGCTCACAGCTATAGAAAACAGTCTTGTTCTTGCCCATTTTAGAAACCAGCTTTGCGCCGCACTTAGGGCACGGTACACCGATGTCCTTTGCACGTTGCTTGGTAAACTTGCACTTCGGGTAATTCGCGCAAGCGTAGAAGCTGCCGTATCTGCCGGTACGCAGTACCATATCACCGCCGCACAGCTCGCACTTAAAATCGGCAACGACCGTCTTTTTCTCCTCGGTCTCCTCTTTCTTCTCGGGTTTATCCAGCGGTTTTGTGTTCTTACAGGTAGGATAGTTCGGGCAAGCAGCGAAGCGACCGAAACGGCCGTTTTTCACGATCATGCGGCTACCGCACTTATCGCAAATAATGTCCGTTTCCTCTGCGGGAACCTCGATATTATTCTGCGAAAGATTCTCATTGGCTTTTTCGAGCGACTTGGCAAAGCTTTCGTAAAATTCGCCGAGTACACCTTCCATGGTGCTCTCGCCATTCTCAATACCGTCCAGTTTATCTTCCATCTGCGCCGTGAAAGCATAATCCACGATCTCCGGGAAATTTTCTACCATCAGCTTGGTCGTTACCTCGCCGAGCGTGGTGGGAACAAGCGATTTGCCCTCGCGAGTGACATAATTGCGGGCAATGATCGTCGTGATGATAGGCGTGTAGGTGCTCGGACGTCCGATTCCCTTTTCTTCTAAGAATTTGATCAAAGATGCCTCGGTGAAGCGCGGAGGCGCCTCGGTAAAATGCTGGATGCTATCGTACCCGTTCACCTTAAGATGATCCTGCTCATGGATTGCAGGGATCTTCTCGTTTTTATCCAGATCGCTATGCTCATTTTTCGGCTGGTCATCGAGCGACTCCTCGTACACTGCCATATAGCCCTGGAATTTAACCGTATAGCCGCTGGTGCGGAAGATATAGCCGTTTGCGTCAAAATCGATCGTCTCGGTATCGAATACCGCAGATGCCATCTGGCTTGCAACAAAACGATCCCAAATCAGCTTATACAGTTTATACTGATCGGCAGTAAGATACTTACGGATCTTTGTCGGCTCAAGCTGTACATTCGACGGACGAATGGCTTCATGCGCATCCTGTGCGCCTGCTTTGGTCTTATAGACACGCGGACGCGACGGGCAATAGCTGCTACCGTATTTCTCCGCAATCAGCGCCAGTGCCGCGCTTTGCGCATCTGCCGAAATGCGGAGCGAGTCAGTACGCATATAGGTGATAATACCCTGTACGCCGCCATTTTCGCTACCGAGGTTCACGCCCTCATAAAGCTCCTGCGCGACGCGCATGATTCTCTGGGACTGGAAGCCCAGCTTGCGGGATGCCTCCTGCTGCATGGTCGAAGTGGTGAACGGAGGCGCAGGCTGCTTGGTTTTTGCAGCTTTCTTTACGCTGATGCAAAGAAAATCGCCCTTGCCAAGCTCGGCAAGTACAGCGTCTACATCTGCCTTGGAAGCAAGCTTTACCTTGCCCTTACCTTTGCCGACAAGTCTCGCCTTCACAGACTTGTTTTCGGTCGTGTTCAGCAGTGCGTCAACCGTCCAGTATTCCTGCGGTACGAACGCGCGGATCTCCTCCTCACGGTCTACAATAATGCGGGCAGCAACCGACTGTACACGTCCGCCGGATAGTCCGCTCTTTACGCTTTTCCAAAGAAACGGACTGATCTTATAGCCAACGATTCTGTCCAAAATACGGCGTGCCTGCTGAGAATTGACCAGTTCCTCATCGATCTCGCGCGGATGCTTGATTGCCTCTTTGATCGCGTTTTTGGTGATCTCGTTGAATGCCACGCGATAGCACTTTTCCGGTGCAATACCAAGGGATGCGGCAAGGTGCCAAGAAATCGCCTCACCCTCGCGGTCAGGGTCGGTTGCAAGGAATACCTTGTCCGATTTCTTA
>CAYQBT010000198.1:0-3080 GCA_964415775.1 uncultured Lachnospiraceae bacterium | reverse complement strand
TGCCGTTCTCACCAACGATAGCCAACCGCTTACCGACCTTGAACTTCATGCTGACGTTCTTCATCGCCCACTTTTCACTTCCCGGATACTTGAAGGAAACATTCTTAAATTCCACTTCGTACTGACGGTCGGAGCGCTTTTCCGTGGTCAGACTTCCCTGGTACATATTGTTTGGGATATCCAAAAATTCGAAGGTCTTTTCCAGATACTCCGTGTTGGTTTTCATGATGCCGAACAGTGCCGTCAGTTCAAATACACTGGTAGTCATGGCAGTTGCTGCGCCCACATACTGGGTCACACTGCCAACATCAAAGGCGCCGCCCCAGGCTTTCAAGCAAGTGAAGATATAGACAAAGCCAGTGATCAGCACAGTAATTCCCGTACCCAGTCCGGAATAGATACCCAGAGGTCCCTTTGCCAGCTTTCCCAGCGAACCATCGGCGCCAAAGGCCGTATTCACATCCCAATAATCGCTTACCAGATCATGCTGACCATACATCCGAATGTCAGCACCCCGGCCCTTCTTCTCGCCGATAAATCCGAAGAATCCAAACAGACGGTTGCTGAAGGTGGCTTCCTCTGCCGCACTGCTCCAATAAGATATGGACTTGGTATTAAACCTGCCTGCCAGGTAGCTGACAAAGACCATGATTGCCGCCAACACCAGAATAAACACCGGATTGTTTAGAACCGTCAGCCAGCCTGCCGTTTCCGGCACGGGGGACGCAAACAGGCTGACCGTCAGTGCGATACCGCTAAGGATACCGACGATGCTTTTTAGTCCATTTTCGTAGACCTCGGGCGCTCTCATCATGCCCCAGCCGGACCAGTTTTCATTTTCGCTGATCTGGGCACGCAGATCATGGGTCTGCTGCTTATCCATGTCCGCATAGTCAAGCGAAAACATTTTCCGTGCAAACAGAATCTCTTTTCTGCCCCACAGGTCATCCATAAGGGTATCGCTTCGCTGGGTCAGAAACGCCTTCATTAGCGCGCACAGCCCGATGCACAGAACGCCGGCAATGACCCACTTCCACAGCACATCCGCCCGGCGCAGCAGCGCCAGTTCTTTGAGAATCTGCGCGGAGAAAAATACCGTTACATAGGGCGTGATCGCCGTCACAATGGAAGATACGGTCAGCATTGGGAAGTACTTGGGGCAAACCGAGTGGAGTTCCTTTACTGCACGCAGATGCAGGGACAGCGCATAGCGAATTTTTGCTTTCTTTTCCATCATTAGAACTCCTTTCCTTCCTGGTAGTAGCGGCTTTGAATCTCAAAAAGCTTTGCATATGCGCCGCCCAAAGCAAGCAAGCTCTCGTGAGTACCTTCCTCGGTGATATGGCCGTCCGCCACAAAGATAATACGGTCGCAGAACCGGGTAGAAGCCAGACGGTGGGAGATAAACAGCGATGTTTTTCCCTTCGTCATATCGTTATACTTCATGTAAATATCGTTTTCCGCAATGGGATCTAGGGCAGCGGTGGGTTCATCCAACATAAGGATTGGTCCGTCTTTATAAAGCGCTCTTGCCAGCATCAAGCGCTGGGTCTGACCGCCGGAGAACAGGACACCATCCAGATACACTTCTCTGCCTACATGGGTATCCAGGCCCTTGGGCAGTTCCTTAACCGTCTTTGTAAGACCTGCCTTTTCGATACAATCGGCCACCTTTTCATAGTCGATGTTTTCTTTGCTCTGGGCAATATTCTCCGCCACCGTCACATCCAGAATGGAAAATTCCTGGAATACAGCACTAAACAGGCCGTAGTATTCTCGGCGGTTAAAATCCCGGATATCCTTGCCATTGAGCAGCACACGGCCTTCCGTTGGGTCGAACAGACCGCACAGCAGCTTCACAAGGGTGGTCTTACCGGCACCGTTCAGACCAACGATGGCCAGCTTTTCTCCGGGATGCACTGTAAGATTCAAACCGTGGATGGTGTCCTCATCTGCGCCGGGATAGCGGAAGGATACATTCTCCAGCTTCAGTTCATAGCTATCGGCCTTGGGGACAGCGCTGCCCTCCTCAAACTTGAAGGGCTCCGGATATTCCAGAAATTCCCGAACCTGAGAAATATCCAGGCTCTGCTGATGCAGCTTGGTCGCCTGCTGCAGGATTCCCATGACCCATGTGGTAAAGGTGGAAACTGCAGTAAAATAAAGCAAGAATTCCGGTACCCCCAACCCCTCATTCAGCGCCATGCGGATTAGATACACATAAGCAATACCGTTGCGGGCAATGGTGAGCATCACTTCCGTAATGTCTGCCAAAAGCTTGACTCTTTCGCAGCGAAGGCGGAAATCCAGATACACATCGTGTACACTGTCCAGGAGATCGTTCAGCCAGTTTTGCAGACCGAAAATGCGGATATCCTTGGCAAGCTCCACAGATTCAGACTTGTTACGGATATAGCGTTTCTTGGCATAGTAGACATCCTCGGTCTCTCGGCGGGTATACATCCAGTTATTGGTGTACAGGGATACCGCAAATCCGGCAACACAGGTCGCAATGACTACGGTCAACAGCACCCAGTCAAGACTCGATAAAACGGTCAGATACACCGCAAGTCCGCCGATATTCTGCAGCAGCAGTGTGATGGTCTGCCAGATCAGCTCTGTTGCCTCCCGGTTGCCATCACAGGCCGTGTGTGCCTTTTCCCGGAGCTTGATGAAGTCTGCATCCAGAGTGTTGGGGAATGCAGTCATATTGCTCTTTCTGGCGATCATACCAATAATCACCGTCCGCACATCTACCCGGGGAAACAAGGTATTCTGAACAATATAGTCCTTTAGGCCCAGAGTTAGAAACAGCACCAGGGTAAACAGGCCAATGATGCCCAACAGTTCTCCCAGCGGCGCGCTCTGCTCCACTCTCGTCAAAACTTCTGGGGCAATATACAACTGCGCCAGATTGTACAAAATTTCCAAGGCTGCTGTCAGAACGCAGAACAGCAGCACGCGCTTTCTGGTCTTCCATGCGATCTTCACCATCCACCCAACGTTTTGGGCAATGTTATATTTGGGTTTGTTTTTGTCTTTCATTTTGCCTCACCTCGTGAGTGTACTCTATCATAAAA
>CAYQBT010000197.1:0-3119 GCA_964415775.1 uncultured Lachnospiraceae bacterium | reverse complement strand
CTCAAGATCGTTCCATTCGGTCGTGCCGCCGAAATGGAAGTGCTTTACGCCGGTTAGATCGAGTGCGCCGTTTGCGCCAGGCGCGCTTGTGACCGTAATTTTGCCGGTATGTGTCGGGGCGATGAAACAATCGCCCTCGGTCACGGATACGGTGACCGTATCCAAAAGATAGATCGTTCCGTTGTTTCCGAGCAGTTCATATGCCTCTGCCAAGCTGCCGACAGGCGCAGAAACAGAACCTGTACCGCCATCTGCGGCGGTGCCGGAAACGTATATTACGCTCGTATCTGCGGTCTCTGCCGCAAATGTCGTAATACCAAGCAGAACGATGCTAAAAGCCAGGCACAACAGAGCCAAAATCTTTTTATGCATTTTCTATTTACTCCTAAAAATTTTGTTGTTGGGGTAGGTTACGGTGGGGAAATGGTGGGAAAAACCATTCGCGGGAATTAACACACAGAAGTGGACTCTGTGTTATCCCTATAATCCTTACAAATCGATATCCATTCTGTCACATATTTGTATAAGAACGCATCCTTTCTGTTCCCTATATTTTGAATTTCGTCTATCAGATTTGCAACTAACTCCTGTTCGTCAGGTTCTTCCGGATAGCAAAAAACATTTGAAAATCTAACAAAATCACACCATTCAATCATATCTTCCGTGCGAATTTTGTTTTCTTGAAATGAACGCAGTAATTTAATGATGTTGTCTATACTTATTGGTATGTTAAAGATTTCTTCGGCTTTGGGCTCATATAACTTACTTTCCACACCATCTTTGTTGTAGATAAATTCTCGAAAATATTCTGACTTTTGCAAACAATGAAACAACTCTGTTTTTGTTAGTTTTAAATCTCTAAACTGTAATAGCAATATCTTTTCGCGCAAAAACATCACCTCTTAATTCATTTTATCTTTAACATGAACAATTTCGCCAGAAGGATCAAAAGTTGTCTTATAGGCACCTATAGGGAAGATGAGCACACAGGGGCCGGTTCTGTGTGTTATTGGATTTGCCGAGGGGAGACGGGGGCACCGCAAGAGAAACACGCAAAACCGTCCCCTGTATGCTTGTTTTTCTCACAGCAAATCGAAACTTGTCCCAAGATTCAGCGATGGAAAAGCCGAAAAATCATGCCGAGGAATTAACACAGAGAACCGTCCCCTGTGTTAATTAATAGTTAGTCTGTGTTAATTCATGAGGATTAAAAATATGTTGCCCCATCTAAATAATTAAAAAGTCTATCGCGTACAACATCAAACCAATAATAATCATATATAGTTAGATAGTTCTTCGAAAAAAGAGTGCGCACGGGATTGATTGTTTTAACTTCTCCGTAAACATCCCAATCCGTAACATCAATACTATATTCTAATATAATATCTGCTCCACTATGCACTTCTTCAATACTCGCATGTCCATACACAATAAATAGTGTATCCACATCCCACCATATATCCTGTGATAATCTTTTTATAACAACTGAATAAAACTTGGAATTCCTTTGATACATAGAAGCCGACAAAACTCGATCCGCAGAATCTCTATAAATCCCTTTATGATCTCCTATAATACATCCAGTATTGAGCTGAACAACATAGAATTCCTCTTCGGATTGTGGTAATGAAATTACACAAAGCTTAATTGGTATAAGGCTTGTAAAAACTATGCTAATAAAAACACTAATGAGAATTCTAAAAATGTTTTTGACAATTTTGTTATTTCGTTGCACAACGAGATATGAAAGTCCGCAGGCAATCAACCCGCTAAATGCGGTACTGAATATAAGAAGACATGCTAGATATTCTTTCGCAACTACAGTTCCCCAAGAAACATACAACATTATAACTGTCGAAACAAAACAAACAATGCTTAAAAAGAAGTATACTAAGAGCAGAATTGTAGGATTCTTGTTCAACCAAAGGAAAGAAAATAAGAAGCATAGAAGGACCATTATAGAAACCGCAACAATAAGCAGTAAACAGTATTTTGCATCAATTTCCGAAATATAATAATACTTCGATGAAGAAAAAACAAATATAAAAAAATACATTTCAACCAAAGATAGCACCGCAAAAACACCCGAAGCTATCCGTTTGGGGGTAGTTTTATTCATCATCAACCTCATATGTTTATCACTCCCTATTTAGGTCTGAACATTTTAAATGAAGTAAATGTAGTTCCCTCCGGATAATTTAACGCACCTGTCATAGAAAAACCATACTTTGCTCTAGCAATTTCTCTTGACGCAGGAACATAATCATCGAATCCTAAGTATGACCCTATTTTATTCCAGATTTTTGTTCCAAGCCCCCTGTTGTCAGGATAAATATTAGCATAATTTGTTCTTCCATTTAATCCGCTTGCGGCTTTAACTTTTCCGTTCGTAATATTTGCCCATTCTTGCGCGAATATCTTTCCTTTGAACTTGTTACCGGTTCGACACGATCCAAAATAGGAATAACAATCTGGTGCAAACGCCGCACTGCTTAAATTTCCAAGATCGGATATAAATATATTGAGGTCATTATTGTGTCCAACGCCTTTAATAGCGGAATATCCAAGCGTTACACCATAATCTTTGACATGGTCTGGATTTGGAACACCTCCACTATCAAATGCAGTTCCATGGGCAAAGAATGATATTTCAGATATTAAGTCATCGTTCCGCCCCTCTTTGTTTATATAATCAAACAATTCCTGCTTGTTTGAAATTATCAGCAGTTGAACACCGTAATGATTCGCAACATCCTGAAAATTGGTTAAATCAGATTCCTCATAGTTCCAGTTTGCTATAATCCAAGTGATTTTTTCATCCGACTCACTTGCAGTCAAAGCAGTTTGCCAGTCGACAATCTGTTTGAGCGCTGTTTCGATAAAATTATATCTGAACACCTCAGCACCACTATTTCCACCCGAAACCACAATTTTTTCCAATCCCCACGGATCCACATACATCACAGGATTGCTGCTACAATATGTATACCAGTTTAATCCTGCACCTATCGGATCTTCCTGCGTGAACCTACCATTCGCCGGATTATAGTACCTCGCCCTCAGGTAATACGTCTCCGTCTCACTGTCAAAGTATTCACTGCAATACAGGAACGGATTAT
>CAYQBT010000196.1:0-3155 GCA_964415775.1 uncultured Lachnospiraceae bacterium | reverse complement strand
GCTTATTCTTCTTCGACGGCCGCCTTTTGGGTATTGATCACCTTGATAATTGCGGGATCAAACTTCGCCTTGCGGTCGTAGGTATACAGACCGTTTACCTCCTGCTCCACGTCAGTGAGCTGGGTATAGCAGAACGCGCTGATCGCCTTGTTCTCGAGCATTGCGGTTACGAGTCCCTTATAACGCTCGATAAATGCCTCCTCGCTCTGCGGACGGCTGCTGACACCGCCGTATCCCCAGCCGTGCTCGAGATCCTTCGGATTCCACCAGATGCCGCCGAATTCGCTCATAAAGGTGGGAAGTCCGCCCTGCTTGTAGCGGTTGAACACGACCGGCTCGCCCTTTTCAAGCGGCAGATAGTGCTCGCGGAACTTCACAGGATCCTGCTCATAATCGTGCACGTCCAGAATGTCGGTAAGATCATCCTGATGCGTCCAACCGGATGCGTCGATGTACAGACGGTCGGGATCGTAGGATCGCGTCATATCCGCAACCAGCTTCACAAAGTCGCGGTTCTGATCCTGCTGTGTCTCGTTGAGCGGGCACCAACCGATGATCGCGGGATGATTGAAGTCTCGCTCAAGCGCCTCCTGCCATTCGGGAATAAAGCTTCTGAAGGACTCAAAACGAGCAATATCAAGTCCCCAGTTTGCGTGCTCGCCCCAAACGATGTAGCCGAGACGATCGCAATGATAGAGGAAGAGCGGCTCAAAGATCTTTTGATGCAGTCTTGCGCCGTTGAAGCCCATATCCATGGAGCGCGTAATATCATCGATCAGATCCTGCTCGGTGGGCGCGGTGTAGATACCGTCGGGGTAGAAGCCCTGATCGAGGATCAGGCGCTGATATACGACCTTGCCGTTGATATAGGTCTTGCCGTTCTTATACTCGACCTTACGCATACCGAAGTAGGAAGAGACGGTATCGCCGTCGAGGTCAAGTGCAAGATCATAAAGCTGTCCGTCGCCCACACCCCAGAGATGCATCTCGGAGAGCTTCACCTGCAGCATGACCGTCTTGTTTGTCACCTTTGCCTCGGCACTGCCGACAACCTTGCCGCCAAACGAAGCCTCGGCGCGAAGCGTCTTTCCGTCTGCATTTTCGCAAACCGCCTCAATATACAGGCAAGCATTTTCGAGAGAAGGACGGTACTTGGTACGCTTAATGTAGTGGTCGGGTACGTTCTCCAGCCATACCGTCTGCCAAATGCCGGTGGTGCGGGTATAGGAGCAGCCGACCGAGTGGTACTGTCGGCACTGCTTGCCGCCCGGCTGTGTTTTGGAGCGAAGATAATCCGTCGCACAGATCACGATGGTGTTCTCGCCGGCAACCACTGCCTTTGTAATATCCATCGCAAAGGAAATATAGCCGCCGATGTGACGGTCGATATACGTACCGTTTACCCAAACCTCGGTCTCGTAGTCACAAGCACCGATGTTGAGGATGGTGCGTCTGCCAGCAGCCGCCCAGTCTGCAGAGATCTCTACGGTGCGCTTGTACCAGACGCACTCCATGAAGTCTACGTGGCTAAGACCGGAAAGCTTGCTCTCGGGACAAAACGGTACCGTGATCTTCTGCGAAAAAGCTCCGTTTTGATACAGCTTTCTCTGCTTTCCGCTACGACCGTGGTCGATCTCAAACTGCCACTCACCGTTCAGATTCATCCAGTTTTTGCGCTCAAATTGCGGGCGCGGATATTCAGGGCGTGCAATCATTGTCCGTCTCCTTGTTTTTGTAAAAAAGTCATACAGGAATCCCTGTTATCTTTATTATACCGTTACAACGAAAGATAGTAAATACAAAAAAGTCAACTCTGTTTGTAATTTATATCGCAGTTTTGTTTTTGATTCAACCGCTTAAAGCAGCATTTCATCCGAAATACCACCGCAAAAGCAACCGCACATCATGTGTACGCCGAGACGAAATCCGAGTTTAAAACTCTCCAATTCCGCAACCGACGAGATATCAGTTTCTGCATCCAAAACCGCTTCTAAAAGTTTCTTGTTTTCATCTGAAAGATGCGCTTCGAACTTCTCCAAAGACGTACGCAAAGCAGTCAAAGCCTTTTTGTATTCGGCATTGTTCCAAAATGTGTGCTCATGCGGGATAATGTTGCCAAAATAAAACTCGTCTAAAATATCCATTGTTTTTCTCCTATAATTGTTTATATGTATAAACAATTATACTTTTATTTTGTGATAAAATCAATAGTTGTTTATAATTATCAACAAAATTTAGCGAGGGTGCACAATGACAAGACTGTTAAACAATTCAAATTTTGGGCAAAATATAAGAAAAATCCGAACAGAACGTGGTTTAACGCAAGATCAAACGGTTGCCCGCATGCAGTTACTCGGCTCACCAATCAGCCGTAGTACCTATGCTATAATCGAGATGGGAAGAGGCAACATATTCATGAGCGATTTAGTTGCTTTACAACAAATATTTAATGTAGACTATTCCGAATTTTTCAAAGGAATTTCTACCGCAAGATAACATCTTTCGTAGGGGACGGCGCCTCGACGTCCCGTTTTGTACAACATCTACACTTTGCAAAAATGGACAGTCGAGGACGCCTGTCCCTACGATTTGCGCGCCGCCGTGACGATCTTTTTACAGACGCAAAAAGACCGATGCATACGCATCGGTCTTTTATTGTAACGATTATTAGCCGTTAACCATCTTGGAGATCTCTTCTGCGAAGTTCTCCTCACGCTTCTGGATGCCCTCGCCCTTCTCGTAGCGAACAAAACCGGTAACGGTGATGTTGCCGCCGAACTCCTTAGCGGTAGCGTCAACATACTTCTGTACACTCAGAGCGTCATCCTTAACGTAGCCCTGCTCGAGGAGGCAGTTTGCCTCGAAGAACTTGCCGATCTTACCATCGACCATCTTCTCCTTGATCTGCTCGGGCTTCTTTGCGTTCTTCTCATCGTTGTTGATCTGAGTCATGATGATCTCGCGCTCCTCAGCGATTCTGGAAGCGGGAACAGCATCACGGTTCAGGTACTCAACGGGATATGCAGCAACCTGCAGAGCGATGTTCTTTGCGAACTCAGCAAAACCTGCATTGTTCTTTGCAGCATCGTCAGCATCAAAGCTTACAACAACGCCGATAGAGCCGTTGCCATGGATATAGGTGCTGGTGGTGCCGT
>CAYQBT010000195.1:0-3165 GCA_964415775.1 uncultured Lachnospiraceae bacterium | reverse complement strand
ACGAATGCGCTCAACTTACCTAGACTGCTTATACAGCGTTTGGTATTGCAGCGGTGCCGGGGAAGACCAGGCGGAGCATTTGGACTATATCCATCGAGAATCAGGTTACAACATTGGTGTAACTGAAATTTGGGGAAGGAGAATGAAAGCAATGCTGACAGACTTGATTTATTATGTACTTTTTGATACTATATTCTAAATTAAAGTGCATGACATTTGTTTGTGAGCATTGTTAGTTGTACTTTTTACCCAAGGCGGTGAGAAACAGTGGATCATTATTTTGTTGGAAGAAAAATGCGAACTTTGGTGAATATCTCGCCTAATGATAAAGTATCACAAGTTTATTTCGTAAATGAAGCGATCGATAACAGTAAAAAATTAAACCACTTGATTATTACGAAATCGACATTTTCCAATATGGGGTTCAAGGAAACAGTGGCTGAGCAGTGCGACTTTTCTTTTTGTGTCTTTATCAACTGCTACTTCAAGCGATCACAGGTGTACCAAGTAAAGTTTCAAAGTTGCAAATTTATTAACTGCAATTTCGAAGGTGCAGTTTTTGTTGGCTGTGATTTTCAATACGCAGAGTTTGATGGCTGTTATATACCGTATGCAGCGATGAAGGATAATCTCCCGCATGAACGAGAAAACATTAACGGAGCTTTGTGCAGAGCACTGTCTATTGAATGCGTGAAGCTAGGTGCTGTCGAGGACTACAAGCTCTATCTTTTTGAAGAACGACATGCTGGGGAGATTCATGCAATACGGAAAATGTTTCATCCAAGCGAGTCGCATTATTACAAGAAATATAGTTTTTTCGATGGCTTGGAAGGACTGTTTTACTATATTCGGAGCAAGATTAGTAAGTATCTTTGGGGTTATGGCGAAAAGATGTCTGTCTTAGTACGTAATATTTTCCTTGTTGTGCTGCTGTACGCTATCCCGTATGCTTTTAATATTGACAGTTTGCTCGAGAGTCAGATTTCAACATACAAGTATCTGTCAGCACTGTATTTGAGCGCCTGTACTTTTTTCTCTGCCGATGTTGCTGTGCTTCAGCAAAATGCATGGTGGCAATTGTTGCTTCTCTCTGAGCATATTGTTGGAGCAATCCTTGTAGGATTCTTTGGGGCCGCTTTGTTTAGACAAATTAATCGGAGGTAATTATTTCAGTGTCAGGTAAGCAAGAACAAATTAAAGGGTACGTTGAGACACTTCCGACGGATTTATTAGAAATTACGGATTCAATCTATCTGTATGGTTCCATGGCTCGAGGGGATGTTGTTGAAGATAGTGACTGTGATTTGCTTGTTGCCATAGATGATTGCGATTCCGAAAAGTTTGAACAATTAAGAAATGAGATTCAGGGATGGCATCCGGAATTGAATTGTGAATTTGCTCTGTATCAGATTAGTGCTCTGAGAGCAATGCAAGCCAAAGGGTCGCTCTTTCTTTGGCACATTAAGACAGAAGCTATTAAGATTTATTCAAGGGGAGATCAGCTGAAGGACATTCTGGAAAACCTACCTGCATATGATAGTGGGATGGATGCACTATCCGAGTATTGGGAAATAATGAAGGATATATATGAAGATCCGTCAGATGATAATCGGGTGGTAGAGTATAACTTGTCGATCATGGCAACACTAATCAGAAATATATGCATTGTGTGTTGTTACGTGATGGGTAGTAAGCAGTTTGGCAGAATATCTCCGGTGAAATATTGTGCTTTGCATTGGGGGGACGGGTTCCCGATTAATATTCGCGAATATGAGGAATTGTATCGGTATAGAACTGCTATTAATAGAGGTGGAGAAATACCGAATCAACCCAAGCTGGAACAGTATTATAATATGTGGAAAAGAAGAACCCACCAGCTGTTAACCTTGGCGTTTTCGTTAATGGAGTGATATATATGTATAGTATTGATGATAGGCGAATCCAAGCTGTCGAGGCATTGAAGCGATTGATGAGTGATTCGAAGGCAAGGCCGTTTCTGTTTCGGACAAGATACGAGAGAACAATGATTAAGTTACAATCGTTGGCAAGAGAAATGGGAGACGAAGCACTTGAGAAAAATGCAGTAGATTCGCTCAAAAAGATGCGCAATATTGTGGATAAGAGCAATAGTACCTCTGATGGTGTACTGAGAAGTTTCGTTATTTTGGAGCCTGAAATTAAAAAATTTATGGCAATTTTGGGCTGAGAATATATCTATAGTGTTCGCCAACCACAAAAATCGGCAAGCTTCGACAGAAGTTTGCCGATTTTTTCTTAGAATAATATTCAAAGTACATTTTAGCGCAGTTGCATGGTAGTGTGCAACTCCTCAACCTTTCGAAATCATGGGTGAAAAAGGTTAAGAAGGCGTGTCCAATGAT
Source organism: uncultured Lachnospiraceae bacterium (assembly GCA_964415775.1). Taxonomy (GTDB): domain Bacteria; phylum Bacillota; class Clostridia; order Oscillospirales; family CAG-272; genus UMGS902. Next base: position 784 of record CAYQBT010000195.1, on the reverse strand, counting down.
TAGAACCTGGAAAGTGCGTCGTACATGCTGTAATGATGCATCGAGAGCGAACTGGCATATCAAATATACAAAAGGGTATGTTGTTCCATTCAATTACATGGTGCGAAAATCTTTGATTGATGATATACTGAATGCAATTGATGGTTTTGATGTACGGATGATCACCTACAGCACCAAGTGGAGAAACTGGGCTGCGATACTCGATCTGAAAACATGCCTGAGTTGCAGAAAGCTTCATGGAAAGATTTATGGCTCAGAGGAGCGAATTGATCCGGAGCCGCCGCTTCATGATAATTGCCGCTGTGAGATTAAGCAGTTGCAAGCCATATATGCAGGGCATGCAACCAGAAATGGGCAGGATGGAGCGGACTACTGGTTGACAAAATACGATATGCTTCCTGAATACTATATGACCAAGGAAGATGCAAAACAACTGGGGTGGCGCGCGATTCAGGGCAATCTTGCTGACGTGGCACCTGGCATGATGATCGGTGGGGACATATATCAAAACAGAAATGGACATCTCCCCAGTGCAGAAGGCCGGATTTGGTACGAGGCGGATATAAACTACACAGCTGGATACAGAACCCGGCATCGGATTTTGTATTCAAATGATGGTTTGGTGTTTGTAACCTATGACCATTACGAAACATTTCAGGAAATCGTTTAGGGGGTAGTGATCGTGACGGAACAACTGGAAATCAAGAAACGGAATATTGATTTTTCCTGCTGCAAGTATCTGGGGGAAATCTATGAGGTACTCAGACAGGAACTGGAATTACCT
>CAYQBT010000194.1:0-3189 GCA_964415775.1 uncultured Lachnospiraceae bacterium | reverse complement strand
GTATTATGGGTAGCGTGGCATTCGTCGGCGTTGCGGCATTCGCTTTACTCACCGATTACACCAAGCGCCGCATTGACATCTGGCTCAATCCTGCGGCACATCCTTTGGACGGTGGCTGGCAGACCTTGCAGGGCATGCGCGCAATTGGTTCCGGTGGCTTTTTCGGCCTCGGACTTGGCAACAGCCGACAGAAATTCAGTTATGTTTCCGAGCCGCAAAATGACTTCATCTTTACGATCGTCTGTGAGGAACTTGGCTTTATCGGCGCTCTTGCGGTGATCATACTCTTCGGTATTTTGGTTTGGCGCGGATGCGTGATCGCCATGCGTTCTCCCGACCGCTTTGCACAGCTTGTAGCGATCGGCATCAGCAGTAAAATCGCGCTCCAAGTGATTCTGAACATTGCAGTTGTCACGAATTCTATTCCGAATACGGGCATCGCGCTTCCGCTGTTCAGCTATGGCGGTACGGCGATGGTCGTGCAGTTGGTTGAACTCGGAACACTACTCGCCATCTCGCGATATACCCTGGAGAAGAAGTAGTTTCCTTCCTTTATATATAATATAGCATTGTACAGACAAATTTGAAAGTCAGGAAAGGTCAAAGAATATGCGAGTATTGATGACTGGCGGCGGAACCGGCGGGCATGTATATCCGGCACTTGCAATTGCATCGGTGATCAAGCAAAATGATCCGAAGGCGGAAATCGCCTTTGTGGGAACGCCAAGCGGCATGGAGAATAAACTGGTCGGTGCGGCGGGGTACAAGATGTATCATGTGGATGTCAAGGGATTCAGACGCAGTCTCTCTCCGAAGAATATCAAGGCGATGTATCTTGCACTTGTATCTCCGGTCAAGGCGAAAAAAATCATTCGTGAATTCAAGCCTGATATTGTAATCGGCACCGGCGGATATGTATCCTGGCCGATTCTGGTCGCGGCGTCCAAAATGGGTGTGCCGAGCGCGGTGCATGAATCCAATGCAGTTCCCGGGCTGACGGTCAGAAAGCTTGCGGCGTATGTAGACCGCGTGTATGTCAACTATGAAGAAAGCATTGAACTGCTTTCGCATAAAGAAAAAGCAATGCGTGTAGGTTGTCCGCTCCGTTTGGACTTTGAGGCGATCGACAAGCTTTCCGCTCGCAAAGCGCTCGGTATTGCACCCGATCGCAAGGTGATCTTGTCCTTCGGCGGGTCGCTCGGCGCAGAACAGGTCAACTTCGCTATGCTTGATTTCATGGCGGACTATGTACAGCATCATCCTAAGGTTCTGCATGTGCATGCAACCGGCTCCATTGAATGGGAGATCGCAACCGGTATTCTGCGGGAGCGCGGCTTGGATCAAAAAGAGAATATTCGTTTTGTAGAGTATATTCACGATATGCCTCTGCAAATGGCGGCCGCTGATGTGGTGGTTTGCCGCAGCGGCGCCAATACGATTTCGGAACTGGCATTGTTAAAAAAAGCAGCAGTATTTATTCCTTCTCCGAACGTAACCGATAATCAGCAGTTTAAAAACGCGAACGCTATTGCCAAAACAGGCGGCGCACTGCTGATCGAGGAAAAGGACATTACGAGAGAAAAAATACAGGCGATGATCGTACCTGTGCTTGCAGATTCCGAAAAGCAGAAACGCATGGGGGAACGCATATATGATTTTGCGGTTCCGGATGCGAACAAACGGATCTATGAGGATATTTGCCGTTTGATTTGCCGATAAAGGTCGAAAAAGGTCAAAGAATGGAGGCGAGGCTGTGCGCGACGGAAACAACAAAGGCAAACGAACAACCGAGCACGGTCCTTCGTTTCGTGTACAGGATGAGATACGTCGAGATCGACATATGCGGCGGACAAGCAGTATCCGCCGTGCCAGATCGGCGACGCATGCAGTACTGACGACCGTATTGTGTCTTGCTATCTGTTGCTTGCTGATCACGGCGGTAGCATTGACCGCTACGCGCGCAAAATCGGTGACTGTCAGCGGCAATGCACGGTATACTGCCGAAGAGATATTGCAGGCGGCGGATATTGACGGCGATGTGCTGTTCTTCCTCGGAGAGAAAAACATTTACGACCGCGTTGCCGCTGTTTGTCCGTATGTGGAGCGCATCGAGCTTGTAAAGGGGTATCCGTCCTCTGTGGAGATTGTGGTTTATGAAACCGAGCCGGTTTACTTTACAACCGCGCACGGCAGACAGTTTTCTCTGGATAGGGAACTGCGCGTAATGGATTACACGGAGCACATCGAGGGACTTGTGCATCTGCAGCTCCCGGAACTTAAAAGTGCCGTGGAGGGAAGCCGGGTCGTATTTGTGGACCCCGCAAACGAAGCGATTACTTTGGAGCTGTTAGCGACTTTCCTTTATGGTGCAGAACCTTTACCGATCACTTTGCTGGATCTGACCGATCGCTATGCACTCGCGGCTACTTTGGGGGATACGGCCAAAGTGCTGTTCGGCGATTATCAGAATCTGGATGTCAAGATAACACTCGCTAAAAAAATGATTGCAGATGCAAAGGCCGCTGACTCTATGCGGACGCTGATTGATGTGTCAGAACCCTCGCGTGCCAGCGCGCAATACGGCTACGAAGGCGGATTTTAATATATATTTTAATATTTATCAACTATTTTGCTGAAAATGCTTGCAAATTAACAAAAAATAGTTTATGATATAAGTATCTTGCCCTAAAACGCAAAAGAATAGGTATTATCATAGATTTTTGGAGGATTGAAAAATGAGTTTTGAACTGGATGAAGCTTTGGACAGCGGTGTTTGTCTGAAAGTTGTCGGTGTGGGCGGCGGCGGAAACAATGCTGTCAACAGAATGGTGGCTACTGATATTCGCGGTGTTGAGTTTATTTGCGTCAACACGGACAAGCAGGTGCTTGTGAATTCGAGTGCAACCCAAAAGGTCACCATCGGCGAAAAGATCACGCGCGGTCACGGCGCAGGCGCAAATCCAGAGGTTGGTAAGCGTGCGGCAGAAGAGAGCATTGACGACATCAAGAATGCACTTGCAGGTGCTGACATGGTATTTATTACTGCCGGCATGGGCGGCGGTACCGGTACCGGTGCGGCTCCTATCGTTGCAAGAATTGCAAGAGAGATGAACATTCTCACGGTTGGTATCGTAACCAAGCCCTTCAGCTTTGAGGGTAAGAGAAGAATGGATCAGGCAGAGGTTGGTA
>CAYQBT010000193.1:0-3225 GCA_964415775.1 uncultured Lachnospiraceae bacterium | reverse complement strand
GTAGACTTACGGAGATTTATATTTTTTCAAAAGTTTGGAAAGTGGCTTATTTACTGGGGTTTTGAAGACTTTTGTAGGGTTACGTGAGTTTTACAAATGAAATCCCCACGATGAAGCCGCTTGAATAAGTAAAAAACCAGGGAGCCTTGTGTTTGCAAGGCTCCCTGTTTTTATAGCTGAAGCGTCTTTTTTACGGTGATCAGTTTGTGCCGTAATACACGCTGATCTGCATATAGCCGTTTTCCGGGTCGGTCAGAAGCACTTTTCTGCCCTCGGGATCTATGGCTCTGTAGGAATAGTCGTCACTCTTCTCCACGGAATAACCGAAGTCTGTCAAAGACTGTGCATAGGCATGGAATGCGGCGGAATTTCTGGATTTGATGAAGACGGTGAAGCAGCTGATATTGTCCTGGTTCTGACCGCTCCAATCCTCAAAGGGCAGATCCGGAATATAGACCTCGCCGAGCAACCATGTCCAACCTGCATGGGGATCCTCGGTGGTGACTGCCGTGGTTACGGGCGCTTCCGTGGAGACGTCAATGCCCCCGACGGGGGTTTCGTCGGCGTTTCCGGTGGAGCAGGCGGTCATGCACAGCAGGGTGATGAGCAGCGAAAATGCAAGTAGTTTTTTCATAGATTGACTCTCCCATTTTTAAATCGCCTCGCAATCGCAGAGCATTGCGGGGGTTCTTGTTTAGTCACAGTATACCGCAATTTTCTTAAAAAGTCAACAACGAAGATTCGCCTTTGCTTGCAGGGTGTTCTCTTTCTTCCCGTGGTAAAGCTGCCGTTATCGGCAAAAACTATGTTTTATATAAGAATAAAACTTGAAATTTTGCCGATAATATGGTACAATACTGGTGTGAGGTGAGTATATGAAATATCTTTCTGTTGCAGAAATTGCAAAAAAATGGGGGATGTCCGAGCGCAGTGTGCGAAACTACTGTGCGGCAGGTCGAGTTGTGGGAGCATTTCTTACCGGCAAGACATGGAACGTTCCCGAAAACGCAATGAAGCCCGAGCGCAGCAACAAAAAAGCGGAAGCGCCCAAAACGCTGCTTGATATTCTGAAAGAAGAAAAGAAAAACCACCGAAAGGGTGGCATTTATCATAAGATCCAAATCGACCTGACCTATAACTCAAACCACATGGAGGGCAGCCGTCTCACGCATGACCAGACACGGTATATTTTCGAGACGAACACGCTCGGCATGGCAGACGGCGGCATGCGTGTGGATGATATCGTTGAAACCGTCAATCACTTCCGCTTGATTGATGAAGTTATTGACCTTGCAAATGCGGCACTTTCTGAAAAACTTATAAAGTCGCTGCACGCAATTCTGAAAAGCGGCACAAGCGATGCAAGACTCGACTGGTTCCGCGTTGGCGAATACAAAAAACTTCCGAATGAGGTCGGCGGCATGGAAACCACGCTGCCCGAAAACGTAGCAGAGGAGATGAAAACTCTGCTTTCGGAGTACAATGCAAAGAAAAATATCACTTTTCATGACATACTCGATTTTCACGTTTGTTTTGAGAAAATCCATCCGTTTCAGGATGGCAATGGGCGCGTAGGAAGACTCATAATGCTTAAAGAGTGCTTAAAGCACAATATTGTGCCGTTTATTATCGAAGATGATATAAAAATGTTTTACTACCGCGGACTCAAAGCGTGGTCAAGCGAAAAAGGGTATCTCACCGACACCTGCCTCGCCGCGCAGGATAAATTCAAGCAATATATGGACTATTTCAGAATAGAGTATGCCGAGTGAATCTGTGCTCCCGAAACCTAAAAATAACAGCATGGCATTTGCCATGCTGTTTTACTTTTTCTTTAGATAGCGCAGAAGTTGTTTATCGGTGGTTGCGTCATTGACATTCAGCCTGCCGAGGAGGTAGAGGGAGGCGGGATCGCCTCTTGTGACCTTGTTCACGCGGACGGGATCGGTGGTGAGGGTGACGCGGTAGCCGCGGCTTTTCAGCACCGCCTCCGACCATGCGTGCGATTTGCCGCCCGGATAGGAGAACACGGTGTGAGTCTCCTCGCCCGCCGCGGCGAGAATTTCCTCTATCGCGGCACAGTCGGCGTCGAACAGTTTGGTGTACGCGGCCTTGCTCTCGCCTGCCAGCGGTCGCGCGTTGATCCGCTGTGTGCCGTCGTCCTGCCCGATGATGTGCAGGGCGTGTGTGTGCGGCGCGAGGCAGACAAACGGCGACTTCGCCATTGTGCACAGCTCCTCGGCGCTCATCTTGTCCCGCAAGCCGTCGTATTCATTTGGCTCCGTTCCCGCAGGGCGAACCGCGCCGCCGATGATGAACACCGTGATCGGGATCTCCAGCTCGGTGACGATGGGGAGCGCGCGGGAGAGGTTGGAATAATAGCCGTCGTCAAAGGTGATGCAGACGGGCTTTTCGGGCAGAGCGCCCTTGCCGTCCACAAATGCGATCAGCGTATCAAAATCAATCGGCGTAAAGCCGTTTATCAGCAGAAATTCCATTTTGCTGCGGAAGTTCTTTGCCGATATTGCCCAGTCGCCGCCCTCGGTTTCGGCAATGTGGTGGAACATGAGGATCGGCACGGTCACGGTCTCGGGCGTTCGCGGTGCGGTCGTTACCGGCATCGTTGTTTGAACGCTCGTTACCTCGGGCGCGGCAGTCGTTTCCGGCGTGCGCGTTGTCTCGGGCGCGGTTGTTCCCAAAGGCGCGAAAACCTCTACTGCGGCAGTTGTGATCGCCGCCGTGGTGGACTCTGTCACAGAGCCGCTCGTACAGCTGCACAATATAAGGAAAAAAAGAAGAAGCAGTGCCGTAGTTGTTTTTTCATAAGCGTCACCTGTATGTGTGCTATCGGTTGGTGCGTTTCTCTTCTTCGTCCTTTAAAAAGAGCATCGAATCTTTCCAAAATCTATACGCATGAGATTCTCGAAAAAGATTTTTAAGCACTTTGAAATCGGGCGAGAGAATGGTGCTGTTGTAAAAAGGTTTTTTGATTGTGCTGAATGTATAACAAACGGCGGCTTTTGCAATGGTTAGAGGAATATAGAGACACGAATGTTCTGCCAACTTTATAAAACGTTATAGATGGTGAAAAATGCCGATAACTTGGTTTTTGAAGTGGCATTTTTTTGAATCCATTTTTTCATTTTTGCATAAATTGTTCGAATCTGATTCCTGTGTTCAGGGAAAAGGAGAGTTAGCTCCGCCCATAATCTGCAACGTGTAGTC
>CAYQBT010000192.1:0-3245 GCA_964415775.1 uncultured Lachnospiraceae bacterium | reverse complement strand
CAAATACTGCTTCGCACCTCTCGCCGAATTATTTTTCAGCAGATTTGGTCGTGGTGAAGTGCATTAAAGTGTGTACTTTACAAGCTTTACCGCGGCGAAAGATGCCAAAAAGAATCGGCGAGAGGCTATCGTGTTCGATTCTCTTTAACTATAGTAATCCAACAACAAATCCATTCCGTACAAGGCGGCGAGGTGTAAGGGGTAAAACAGATAGAATCCATACTTTGCGCCCGATCTTCCGCGCCTGCCATTATAGAAAAACAGGATCGGAACATCGAGCATCGCCACCCAGATATAGGGCATATGCGCTGACAGCGAAAGGCAGAAAAAGAATAACCCGACAGCGTAGACAAGAAGCCTTTGTTTATGCCGTTTGCAGGGTAGCGCAAACAGCGGTAGCAGGATACCGCTCGCGCCGTAATCGAGTGTAACCGTGATGCCGATCAGCGTATCCGAAAATGTACAAAAAATCTCAAACAGAATTGCCAGAGCAAGTCCGCCGATCAAAATACCCGCGCTTTGAAAAATCCTCTTTTTCTCTTTGCTTTCCAAGGCTTCTTCCAGTTCCAGATAGGCAAAGCAAAGCAGCATTGCAAAAGAAAAGGTGAACAGAATGTTCAGGTAGACCGAGCGCAGTCCACCATTTAGGATCTGCTCGGCGGCGTAGACCGTCTGGCAGAGAATACCGAGCAAAAACATGTGCAAAAAGTAGCGCTTGCGGTTGGAGGTATGCATAGCGCCCTCGGCAACCATAAAGGCGAACAGCGGCATGGCAAGCCGCCCGATCCAACGCAAAACCGGATACTCCGGAAACAGGATCACACCCGCGTGGTCGATCAGCATGCTGACACACGCAATGATCTTTATCATATTCGAGGTCATTTACGCCCGCCTCCATGCCCTTTTTTAGAATTTTTTATTGGCGATTTTCCTTTGTGCACGGTTTTTTTCTTCTCAAAAGGTTTTTCCTTTGCCGTCTGCGGCTTTTTACCGCTGCGATTCTGCGGCTGCGATGCCTTTCTCGGACGGATCAGGCAGTTTTCGCCATAGCCGATCAGATCGGTGCGGCCGCACTTTTCCAGCGCCTCTACCACAAGATCATAATTCTGCGGGCGGTTATACTGAAGCAGAGCGCGCTGCAACTGCTTTTCGTGATAATCGGTTGCCACATACACCTTTTTACCGTCCAGCGGGTTGATGCCGGTATAGTACATAACGGTGGACGGCGTGCCGGGCGTGGGATAATAGTCCTGCACCTGCTCGGGCGCATAGCCGGCACGCTTCAGGCAAAGCGCAAGCTCGACCGCGCTTTCGAGCGTGGAACCGGGGTGGCTGGACATAAGATACGGCACAAGATACTGCTCAAGGCCGCATTCTGCCGAGAGCGCAAAATACTTTTTGCGGAACTTCTCATACACATCAAACGACGGCTTTCCCATCGTGCGCAGAACGCCCGTATCACAATGTTCGGGGGCGACCTTAAGCTGTCCGCTGACATGGTCGCGCACCAATTTTCGGAAGAAGGCGTCGTCCTTGTCGGCAAGCAGATAGTCAAAGCGGATACCCGAGCGGATGAAGACCTTTTTGACCTTCGGCAGGGCCTCGACCGCTTCCAGCAGTGCAATATACTCGCTGTGATCGGCAACAAGGTTCTTGCAGGGCGTGGGCGCAAGGCACTTACGCGAGGAACAAACGCCGTCGGTGAGTTGCTTTTTGCACGCACCGTAGCGAAAATTGGCGGTAGGTCCACCGATGTCGTGGATATATCCCTTGAAATCGGGCATCTCGGTGATGATCTTCGCCTCGCGCACAACGCTTTCGATGCTGCGCGAACGCACCGTGCGTCCCTGATGAAACGCAAGCGCGCAGAAGTTACAGCCGCCAAAACAACCTCGATTATGCGTGATAGAAAACCGCACCTCTTGGATCGCGGGTACACCGCCGTCCTGCTCATACATCGGATGGTAGGTGCGCATATAGGGAAGTGCATACACACGGTCCAGCTCTTCTCTCTCGAGCGGTGGCATTGGCGGATTCTGCACTAAGATCTTGTCGCCGTACCGTTCAAGCACCGCCTTGCCGTAGATGGCATCCTGATTGTGGTACTGGATGCCGTAGCCTAAAGCGTACGCACGCTTGTCGCTTTTGAGTTCGTCATAGTCAAAGGTCTCGACCGCGGGAAAATGCAGTTTGTCTCCCGCCTTGCAGAGAAACACCGTACCGCGCACGTCGCGGATCTTTTTAACGGGTACTCCCTTATCCAGCAGCGAAGCGATCCGCAACAGGATGTTTTCGCCCATGCCGTAGGTGAGAATATCCGCACGGCTGTCCACGAGGATCGAGCGGCGCACCTTGTTGTCCCAATAGTCGTAGTGCGCAAAACGGCGCAGAGATGCTTCAAGGCCTCCGAGGATGATCGGCACATCGCCGTATGCCTCGCGGATACGGTTGGAGTACACGATGCAGGCACGGTCAGGGCGCTTCCCTGCCTTTCCTCCGGGCGAATAATAGTCATCGGTGCGCTTTTTCTTTGCCGCGGTGTAGTGTGCCACCATCGAGTCGATATTGCCCGCACTCACCAGGAACCCAAGCCGCGGTCTGCCGAATTCCTTGAACGCATCACAGCTTTTATAATCGGGCTGGGCTAAAAAGCCGATGCGAAAGCCCGCGTCCTCCAGCACACGCGTAATGATCGACGCACCGAAGGACGGATGATCGACATACGCATCACCGCTCACATAGACGAAGTCCACCTCGCCCCAGCCGCGTGTCTCCATTTCCTTTCTATTTACGGGTAAAAATTCCATACTTTTAACAAAAAGGGGAAACTTGCATAAGTTCCCCCTTTCCTTTCTTGCAAATAGTGAAAAAGTAATAGTGAATAGTGAAGAGGTTAGGTTGGTTTTCGCGCCGAAGAAGCGAAAACCTTCCATACTTATTCACTATTCCCTCTTACCTATTCCTTTGAAAGATGATTGCGAAGCGATCATCTTTCTACTTCTTCCATCACGAAGGCTTCGAGAACGTCGCCCTCCTTGATGTCGTTGAAGCGCTCGAGACCGACACCGCACTCATAGCCTGCGGCTACCTCGCGCACATCGTCCTTGAAGCGGCGGAGAGAGGAGATCTTATCCTCAAATACGACCACGCCGTCACGGATAACGCGGATCTGTGCGTTTCTCGAGATCTTACCGTCCTGTACATACGAGCCTGCGATGGTGCCGACATTCGGAACGCGGATGGTC
>CAYQBT010000191.1:0-3253 GCA_964415775.1 uncultured Lachnospiraceae bacterium | reverse complement strand
GTCAGGCAATTCATTGAGTTTGCTTTGCAAACTCATTCTACCACAATTCTGCAAAAAACACAAGATTTAAGCGCACAGTCCCTTTACTTTTTCGGCGGGGTGTGTTACAATCGTATCAATGCGTTTTCAGGAGGCAAAGTTATGGCAATAGAAAAAGTAAAAGCATATTTCGCGGCACACGGCATGGCAGACCGCGTACGCGAATTTGACGTTTCGAGCGCAACGGTTGAGCTCGCCGCAGCGGCACTCGGCTGTGCAGGACAGCGCATTGCCAAAACGATGTCCTTTGCCCTCGCGGACGGTGATATCCTGATCGTGGCGGCGGGCGATGTAAAGATCGACAACCAAAAGTTCAAAGCCACCTTTGCGACCAAAGCAAAGATGCTGCCTTTTGAGGAATGTGAGGCGCGCATCGGTCACGCGGCGGGCGGCGTTTGCCCGTTTGCGGTAAACGAGGGCGTGCGCGTATACCTCGACGAATCGCTGAAGCGGTTTGAAACGGTATTCCCTGCCTGCGGCTCGTCAAACAGTGCGATCGAGCTTTCGATCCCCGAACTGGAGCAGTATTCGGGCTACGAGCGCTGGGTGGACGTGTGCAAGCTACGCGAAGAAACAGTATAAAAGTATACGGAGTAAATAAAACAGTCTATGCAATTCTGGAAAAAGTTTATCGGCGACAAGGCATTCTATAAAATGCTGTTTATTCTGGTACTACCGCTGATTATTCAGCAGGGTGTGACCAGTTTTGTCAGCCTTCTTGACAACCTGATGGTCGGCAAACTCGGCACCGAGCAGATGAGCAGTGTCGCCATCGTTAACCAACTGATCTTTGTATTCAACCTGACGATTTTCGGCGGTATTTCGGGTGCATCCATCTTTGGCGCGCAGTTTGCGGGTGTAGGTGACGACAAGGGACTGCGCCACACCTTCCGCTTTAAGATGATTTTCGGCATCGCGGCTTCGGTGCTTGCGATCGCGTTGCTGTATTTCTGCGGCGACACGCTGACTTTGTGGTTTCTCGACAATGAAGCCAATGCCGACCTCGATCTGACCGCACTTCTCACCCATGCAAAAGAGTATCTGCGCATCATGCTGATCGGGCTCATTCCTTTTATGATCGTGCAGGTCTACTCCAGCACCTTACGCGAAATGGGCGACACGGTCGTGCCGATGATCGCAAGCGTTACGGCGATTCTGGTCAATCTTGTATTCAACTATTTCCTGATCTTCGGTACATTCGGCTTCCCACGTCTTGAGGTACGCGGTGCGGCGATCGCAACCGTTCTCTCCCGCTATGTAGAGATGCTGGTGATCGTGCTGTACACGCATATCCGAAAGTCCAAGTTTACCTTTGCGGTTGGCGCGTTCCGCTCCCCGTACGTTCCGGGTGAACTGGTCAAGCGCATCGTCATCACCGGATCACCGCTGATGATCAATGAGGTGCTCTGGTCGCTCGGCACCACCTTTATCAATCAGCAGTACTCCACAAAAGGTCTCTTTGCCTACGCGGCAACCAACATCAACACCACCGCATGGAATCTCTTTTGCATCATCATGTTCGCCATGGGCACGGCGATCTCGATCATCGTCGGGCGCGAGCTTGGCAAGGGCAATAAGGAAAAAGCGATCGACCTCAACCGCAAGCTGCTGTTTTTCACAGTAGTGGTACACGTGCTGATGGGGGCACTTCTCGCCGTTGTAGCAAAGTATATTCCCATGCTGTATGAAACCGAGGACGAGGTACGGCAGATCACAACCAGTCTGTTGATCGTTTCGGGCGTTACCCTGCCGATGCACTCGCTGGTACACGGCATCTACTTTGCAGTGCGTAGCGGCGGAAAGACCTTTATTACGTTTTTGTTTGACAGTGTGTACACATGGGCAGTGCCGGCGGTACTTGCGTTTTGCTTATGTAAGTTTACCACGCTTGGCATCGTGCCGATCTACCTGATCGTGCAGCTCTCGGATGCACTCAAAATGACGATTGGTCTTATCATGCTGAAAAGCGGCTTTTGGGCAAACACAGTCATTCCGACCAAAGAATAGATTATTCACTTTAGCTAAGGAAACAAATGTTGTATTTATTTTTCAAAAATCACTATTCTGTCCTCGGTGTCGTGATAGCAATCGTGTTGATCGGAATCACAACTCTCTGCGTAACCATCGTTTTAAAAGAGGATTCAGAAACGCCGTCCGATCTTTCCAAACAAACCGAACAATATCAAGGGATAACCACCACGGACGGTCATATCGTTAGCCACGAAATCGACTCCACATCAACACCTATAACAGAGAAAAAAGAAACACCTTCGGCACCTAAAGCCGAGGAAGAAGAGCAGCTTTCAATATACCGTTGCACCGATAACTATTACACCGATCAAACACCCACACACGGCATTGGTTCCATCTCCGTTCCGCTGGATGAAAGCCGATACCAATTGTCAAGTTGTATGATCCGGCTCTGTGACGACGGTTGCGATCCCGCACATATAGTCAGCCGTGCCGCACAGGGGTATGCTCCGGTTTATAAGATCGCTCAAAGTAAAGAATACAGCGCATCCGACGGATGGAATTACCATACACGAAAGTTCATCATGGAAGTGCCGGAACCGATGATCGAGGATCTTCAAAGACAAGGCATTCTCGAAAGTGTCATGTCGGAGATCGAACGCGAGTACTATTATCTTTTGACGCTGGACGAAACGCATTATGCATATATCAAAATCGTTCCAAAAGATCAAGCTATGGAAAAGCCTTCTGACGAGGATGCTATCGTAGACGAATTCGTCAAGAATACCGTGGCTCGATTTACCACTGCTCCGTAATGTAAAACTGCACGGCAACTAAAGAAAAAAATCTTGTAAACGGATCTAAGATCCGTTTACAAGATTTTTTGTTTTTAGCGATATGATAGTTTGTTTTCGTTGCCCCTCATCAGTCGCTCCGCGACAGCTTCCCCCTCGGGGGAAGCTCCGCCGTAGGCGGTGATGAGGGGATCATCATAAACTAACTATTCTTTTACCGGATACCGTATTTCTCGATGACGTAGTCCATATCCTTATCGCCTCTGCCGGAGAGGTTGATGAGGACGGAGCCTTTGCCCATCTTTTGCGCGAGCTTTACGCCGTATGCAACCGCGTGTGCACTCTCGATCGCGGGAATGATGCCCTCAAGGCGGGAAAGTGCAAAGAATGCATCGATCGTCTGCTCATCGTTGATGACATCATACTTGACTCTGCCGAGGTCACGCAGG
>CAYQBT010000190.1:0-3257 GCA_964415775.1 uncultured Lachnospiraceae bacterium | reverse complement strand
GTCATAACGGATCTTGCCGTCGGCAATATCGTAGAAACGGTTGATCAGATTGGTGATGGTGGTCTTGCCCGCGCCGGTCGCGCCGACAAAGGCAACCTTCTGACCGGGCTCGGCGTAGACCGAAACATTGTGCAGAACCGGCTTGCCCTCTTCATACGCAAAGTCCACCTCGGTGAGACGCACATCTCCGCGAAGCGGCGTATAGGTGAGCGTGCCGTCGCCGTGCGGATGCTTCCATGCCCACATGCCGGTGCGCTCTGCCGTCTCGGTGACATTGCCGTCCGCATTGATCTTCGCATTGACCAAGGTAACATAGCCGTCATCCGGCTCGGGCGCTTCATCCATCAGCGCAAAGATACGCTGTGCACCCGCCATCGCCATAACGATAGCGTTGATCTGCTGGGAGACCTGATTCACATTGCCGGTGAACTGCTTAGTCATATTGAGAAACGGCACGATAATATCAATGCTGAACGGCAGTCCCGACAGCGCGAGATTGGGTGCTCCCGAGAGCAGGAAGAGACCGCCCACGGTGCCGCAGATCACATAGAGGATGTTACCGATGTTCATATTGATCGGTCCCAGCATATTCGCAAACGCATGGGCGCGATAGCTGTCCGCATAGAGCTCGTCGTTGATCTTTTCAAACGCTTCCTTGCTTTCGGGCTCGTGGCAGAACACCTTGATGACCTTCTGCCCGTTCATCATCTCCTGAATAAAGCCCTCGGTCTTACCCATCGACATCTGCTGGCGGATGAAGTACTTTGCCGAGCCGCCGCCCGCTTTCTTTGCGACAAAGACCAGGGCAACCACGCCGCAAAGCACGAGCAACGTCATCCATACGCTGTAATACAGCATGATAAAGAGCACGGTGCACACGATCACACCTGCCTGCAGCAGGCTGGGAAGTGCCTGCGAAACGAGCTGACGCAGGGTGTCGATGTCGTTTGTATAGTGGCTCATAATATCGCCGTGCTTTTTGGTATCAAAATAGCGGATCGGCAGATTCTGCATGCCGTCAAACATCTTGCAGCGCATCTTGGAGAGGAAGCCCTGCGTCATGTACGCCATAAGCTGTGTATGCACGGCGATCAGCGTCAGCGAAAGCAGATACAGTCCGATCAGCGTAAAGATCAGCGGGAGCAGCTCCTTGCTTGCCGCGCTCCAATCGGTCGAGCCTGCCGCAAGATAGTCGGTGATGACCTTGATGACCTTTTGCGTAAAGATCGAGGGGATCGCCGAAACCAGCGAGGAAAGCAGCATACAAACACATACCACGGGGAGCAGTACGGGATAGCATTGCCACAACAGTTTGACCACTCTGCCAAGCACGCGCATATCTGCACCGGGCGCGGCTTTCTTTGCATTATGCATTGTCCGCACCTCCTACCTGCTGGGTATAGATCTCGCGGTAAATCTCACTGTCTCGCATGAGTTCGTCATGCGTGCCCATTGCCGCGATACTGCCGTTTTCCATCACAAGGATCATATCCGCGTCCATTACCGAAGCAACGCGCTGTGCAATGATGATCTTGGTGGTCTCGGGAATGAATTTCTTAAAGCCCGCGCGGATGAGCGCATCGGTCTTGGTATCGACCGCGCTGGTCGAGTCGTCAAGGATCAGGATCTTCGGCTTTTTCAGCAGAGCGCGTGCAATGCAAAGGCGCTGCTTCTGTCCGCCCGACACGTTGGTGCCGCCCTGCTCTATGTAGGTGTCATAGCCGTCAGGAAAGCTCTGCACAAAGTCGTCCGCCTGTGCAAGGCGGCAGGCTTCGATCAGCTCTTCGTCGGTCGCGTGCGCGTTGCCCCAGCGCAGGTTCTCCTTGATCGTACCCGAGAACAAAAGATTCTTCTGCAGTACCATCGCCACCGCGCCGCGTAAAGTGTCCAGATCGTATTCGCGCACGTCTCTGCCGCCGACCTTGACCGAGCCCTCGGTGGTGTCGTACAGGCGTGGAATGAGCTGTACCAGCGTGGTCTTGCTTGCACCCGTTCCGCCGAGAATGCCCACCGTCATGCCCGACGCGATATGCAGATCAATATCCGAAAGGGCGTATTTCTTCGCCTTTTCGGAATACTTGAAGCTGACGTCCGTAAAGTCGACCGAGCCGTCCTTGACCTCGGTCAGCGCGTTTTCGCGGCTGGAAAGCGAGGGCTTCTCGCTCAGCACCTCGAAAATACGCTTCATCGACTCGCCCGACATCGTGATCATGACGTAGATCATCGACAGCATCATAAGCTGCATGAGGATCTGGAAGCCGTAGGTCAGCATTGCCGAGATCTCGCCCACTCCAAGCAGACTGCCGCCGCTGGTGATCACGAGCTTTGATCCCACAAACAGGATAAACACAAGGTTAAAGTACACGCAGAACTGCATCAGCGGCGAGTTGAGTGCCACAATGCGCTCCGCGCGCGTAAAGTCACGGCAGATATCGTCCGCCGCCGTGCCGAATTTCTCTTTTTCGTAGTCCTCACGCGAAAAGCCCTTGACCACGCGCATCGCGCGGACATTTTCCTCGATCGACTCGTTGAGTCGGTCGTATTTGCGGAAAACGCTGCGGAACGCGGGCATTGCCTTCTGGCTGACGAAGAACAGTCCGAGTCCGAGAACAGGGATCACGACCACAAAGCAGGTCGAAAGTGCGCCGCCCATCACATATGCCATGATGATCGAGAAACCGAGCATCAGCGGTGCACGGATCGCCGTGCGGATGATCATCATAAAGGACATCTGCACATTGGCAACGTCGGTCGTCATACGCGTGACCAGTGAAGAGGAGGAGAACTTGTCAATGTTCTCAAATGAATAGGATTGTACCTTGTTAAAAATATCGCTGCGCAGATTTTTTGCAAATCCCGCCGAGGCTTTCGCGCAGGTAACCGCCGCGATACCGCCGCAACAAAGGGATAGCACCGCCATCAGGATCAAAAGGCCGCCGATCCTGTACACTTCGCGCATCTCGGTGCCGTTCTGGATCTGATTGACAAGATCCGCCGTCAAAAAGGGGATAAATGCCTCGATGATCACCTCACCCACGATAAAAATAAAGGTGAGCAGCGTCGGCAGTTTATATTCTCTTACACAAGCGGCAAGACGTTTAAACATAGTGTTTCCTTTCCTGTACTTTCAAAGATTTCGCATAGATTTTAGTATACAACATCTCTGCCAAAAATGCAAGCGGAAGCCGGAAAAGTTCACATAAAAATTGTAGCGTTACAATAGATGTGAGACTGAAAAGAATAGAAAAAGTGATTGA
>CAYQBT010000189.1:0-3288 GCA_964415775.1 uncultured Lachnospiraceae bacterium | reverse complement strand
GTCTTTTCGCGGTATTTTTTTTCTTTTAATTTAGCAATCTCACAAATAAGTGTGTTATTTCTTGAAGTTATTAGAGTCATAATATACGTTCATGATATGACAAAAATCCCGCGTGTGCGGGATTTTATGCCGTCATATTATAATGCAGCCTTAGCCTTTTCAACGATTGCTGCGAATGCTTCCTTATCGGAAACTGCGATCTCAGCGAGCATCTTTCTGTTGAGGTCGATGCCTGCCTTCTTGAGGCCGTGCATAAGGGTGGAATAGTTCATGCCGCAAACCTTTGCCTGCGCGGAAATTCTGGTGATCCAGAGAGAACGCATATCTCTCTTCTTAAGCTTTCTGCCGATGAAAGCATAGTTGCCGCTCTTGAGGACGGCTTGCTTCGCCATCTTAAAGTGCTTGCTCTTTGCACCCCAATAACCCTTAGCAGCTTTCAGTACACTCTTTCTTCTCTTGCGCGTCATCATAGCGCCTTTTACTCTTGCCATTTTATGAAATCCTCCAAATTAACTGATTTTTAGATAGCAGCGATTACTTCTGAATGAGCGCCTTGATCGTAGGTGCCATCGAAGTGCTCAGGTATGCGCCCTTACGAAGCGTTCTCTTGCGCTTTGCGGTCTTGATGCCGAGCTTATGACGATGCTGCGAATGGTTCATTTTTACTTTTCCGCCGCCGGTAACGCTGAATCTCTTAGCCGACGCCTTGTGTGTCTTGATTTTTCCCATGGTTATATCTCCTTTTCAGTGTAAACTGTTTTATATAAATTCGCGTTTGAACTTATATTACTTTTTATTCGGGGCAAGGATCGTGGACATGAATCTGCCCTCCATCGTGATGCCCTTTTCCGAGGATCCTACATCAGCACAAGCCTCAAGGAACTTCTCCAGCATAGCACGACCGATATCCTGATGCGCCATCTCACGACCTTTGAAGCGAACGATTGCCTTTACCTTATCGCCGCCCTCAAGGAACTTGCGTGCGTGATTCACACGGGTCTCAAAATCGTGGGTGTCAATACGGCAGGAAAGCTGTACTTCCTTCACCTTGACGATCTGCTGCTTCTTCTTGGCTTCCTTTTGCTTTTTGTCACGCTCAAAGCGGAACTTGCCGTAGTCCATAACGCGGCAAACCGGCGGGTCTGCCTGCGGAGAAATCAGCACAAGATCAAGCCCCTTGTCATAGGCAATCTCCTTTGCCTGCGACAGCGGAAGAATTCCGATCTGCTCACCGTCTTCACCGATCACACGCACTTCTTTTGCTCTGATATCGTCGTTGATCTGCATCGTATCCTTTGTGCTAATGAAAAACACCTCCAGTAAAATCAAAAAATGCGAAGAAAAACTCTCCGCACACAAATCTCCGCCCTACGGGCGGTGAAGCTATTAACCGCGACAGCGCATTTGCCGCCGGGTGAGAACGGAGTGAGTTCTTCTTTGTTTTGCCTTAAAAGAATACCACACCAAACGGGATTTGTCAACAGCTTTTTTGAGATTTTTTTATTTTTTCAAAAAATTCATAAAGTTTTCAAGCAAATTCCCTTTGAAATTTTATTTTTACCTATGGAAATCCGTGCAAATGTATGCTATACTATTAAATTGAAGTATTGTTGTTTGCGAAAGGACCGCTGCAAAAAAGCCGCGGAGTTTTAAAATACATGTCTGAAACCTGTCTTACAACCGAGCAGATCCGTCTGCCCGTAATTCCCTTACGGGGTATGGTGGCATTCCCCTCCATTCCGATGAGTCTGGAGGTTGCCAGAGAAAAATCCATCCACGCCGTCCGTGCGGCTGAACGCCTCGGCGGCTGTATCATGTTGATTGCCCAGAAAGACCTTGGTGTCGAGAGGCCCACGCCGGACGACCTATACCGTTTGGGCACGATCGCAAAGATCAAACAGACCGTAAAAACCAATGAAGGAAGCGTGCGTGTGATTCTGGAGGGCAAAAGCCGTGCTTGGGTGCAAGAATATACGCAGAATGACCGCTATCTCAGCGCAGTCGTCTCGGGTGTTGAAATCCCCTCTGTAGAAGAAAGCATACAAACCGAGGCGCTTATGCGCCAGGCATTTTCGGCACTGGAACGCGTAACCTCGCTTATGCCGAAGGTCTCGGATGAAATGGTATATTCGGTACGTACCATCCGCGATCCCGGTTTTTTGGCAGACTTTATCGCCGCAAACATCCTTGTGCGCTATGAGGACAAACAGGCGGTTTTATCGGAAGCTGATCCCATCGTCCGCCTTACCGATATTCTTTCCATGCTGGAAAACGAAGAGGATATTCTTCGTTGCGAAATGGATATTCACAAAAAAGTACGCGCAAAGATGGATCAGAACCAGCGCGACTTCTATATGCGCGAGCAGATCAAGGTTATCCAGAGCGAGCTCGGCGAAGACGGTCAAAGCGAGATCGACGAATTCTTTGACCGCATCGAAGAGGCGCATCTGCCAAAAGAAATCGAAGACAAACTCGTGAAAGAGACCAACCGTCTGGCAAAGACCCCGTACGGCTCTGCCGAAAGCACGGTACTGCACAATTACTTGGAGGAATGCCTGGACATTCCCTTTGGAAAATACACCGACGCTGTTTGCGATATTACTAAGGCAAAAGAGATTCTTGAGCGCGACCATGATGGTCTGGATACGGTCAAGGAGCGCATTCTGGAGTTCCTCGCCGCGTCGCAGTTCTCGGGCAAAAAAGGCGGACAGATCCTCTGCCTTGTTGGTCCTCCCGGCGTTGGAAAGACCTCCATTGCATCCTCAATTGCCGAAGCGCTCGGCAGAGAGTATATCCGCGTATCGCTTGGCGGTGTACGCGATGAATCGGACATCCGCGGGCACAGAAAGACCTATGTGGGTGCTATGCCCGGCCGTATCGTTGCCGCACTACAGCGCGTAGGCGTGATTAATCCGCTGATCCTGGTGGATGAGATCGACAAGCTCACCTGTGACGCGCACGGATATCCCGGTTCGGCATTACTGGAAGTTTTGGACAGTGAACAAAACAAATCCTTCCGCGATCATTTTGTGGAAATGCCGATCGATCTCTCCGAATGTGTTTTCCTTGCAACGGCAAATACTTTGGAAACCGTATCCCGCCCGCTGATCGACCGTATGGAGATCATCGAGCTTAGCACCTATACGCGCACGGAGAAGCTGCACATTGCCAAGAACCACCTGATCCCCAAGCAGCTTACCGCGCACGGTCTCGACAAAAAACAGTTGACGATCTCGCAGCCCGCAGTTGCGGAGATCATCGACTATTACACCGCCGAAGCAGGTGTCC
>CAYQBT010000188.1:0-3325 GCA_964415775.1 uncultured Lachnospiraceae bacterium | reverse complement strand
TGCGGCAAGCGCTATATTGACCGCGTTGAGGATGTGACCAAGGTTACCGTTTACTCCAACCAGCCTGAAGTTGAGCTGTTTGCAAACGGTGTCAGCCTTGGCAAGAAGACCGCGGCGGATCACTTCTTCTACTTCGATGTGCCGAATGTTGGCGAGACGACGCTTGTGGCTGTAGCCGGTGATCTGAAAGACGAGGGTAAGATCAACAAGGTAGAAACCTTTGATGAAAGCTATCGATTGAGAGAAAAGAACGCGGTTCTCAACTGGTTTGACATTACCGAGCCGGAGGGCTACTTCTCGCTCAACGATAAAATGGCAGACATTATGCAGACCATGCAAGGTAAGATGCTCTTTGCAAGTATGTTTGCAAAGATGATGCCCAAGAAGGGAGACAAGGTCATGGGCTTTGAGATGAACCAGTCCATGATGGATATGATGGGCGGTTTTACGCTGATCCGTCTGATGGGCATGATGGGCACGATGAATATCAATTTCACCAAGGAGCAGATGCTCGACATCAACGCAAAGCTTAACAAGATCAAGAAACCCAAGAAATAAAACGAAATGACAAAGGGCGCACCGCGGGTGCGCCCTTTGTCATTTCAAATTTAGATCTTCGCATCCCACAGACCGCAGAAGCTGTCGATCGGATCGGTGCCCTTGAAGGCATCGGCACCGGTTACGAGATTGTTTACCAGTGCATCCATCGGACCAGCTGCACCCTTGACATATACGATCATAATGCGCTTGTATTTTTCGGGCGTGAGGGGGGAGGACATGCGCGTCCTGCCGCTGCACGAGTCCTCATTCTGCAACCATGCAGGGACCGAAGCAACGATAATGCTTACTATCCATTGTGTCCATGGCACAGCCGTCGCTGTCTACACAAACAAGCCATTCTTTTTGCTTCTTGTAGTCGGATAGAGTCTTCATGAAAGTATCCTCGTTTTGATAATATATGATAATAATATACCATTAAACCATGCGAAAAGTAATGAAAATGCGCTCTTCCAAGGTGGAAACAAATCTAAGCCTGCTTGTATTTTTTGCGGTAGGCATTGGGACTTAGCCCGCATTTGCTTTTGAACAGTCCCGAAAAATAGTGGGCATCGTTATATCCAAGCGAGGTGGCGATTTCAAATACGGTCATATCCGTTTGCCGCAGCATTTGGCAGGCGATGTTCATTTTTTGATTCAATTGATAGTCATACGGGGTTTTTCCGTATTCTTTTTTAAAAAGCCTGATGCAATAGTCAGATGAGTGAAAGATCAATCTCGACAGTTCGGCATTGCCGACAAGACGGTGCGTGTTCGCGTCAATAAAGTTTTTGAGTTGAACAGCCTCAGGATGATGCCTTTTTTTCTGCACACGGTTGCGAAGCTCCATCAAAAGTTCGATATACAGCGTAGCGATCGTCTTTTGACAGTCGAAATTTGTAATTTCATCGTTATACACAAGCGCGGCGATTCTGTCAAAAATATACTTTAATCCCTTGCCGTCAAATATAAATTCATCGGCTATGCCGTACTGTTCGGCAAGCATGTTTGCAAGGTCACCCGATAAATTCATCCAGATGATCGTCCAAGGGTTTTGCGGAGAGGCATAGTAGTGGTGCGGTTCGCCGCCGTAAAACAGGCAAATCATATCCTCGGTGACAAGGTGTGTTTCTCCGTTTTTTTCGATATATCCCGCACCGTCTGCAATATACATGGCAACGGTTGACACGCTCTTCTTTCGAATGATACGATACTTCTCCGAGCAGTATGATGTGCCTATCCAAGCAGCACTTAAAGGAAACTCTGATGCATTGATAAAGAACCGTCTGTCCTCATGCGGAAACTCTTTGTGGCTCACGTGTTTTCCTCACCTTTTTACGCAAATTACCTATCGACACAGGTCTTTTTGAACAGTATACTACATTTGAAGGCGTATTGCAACTATAAATATTCTATAACGAAAAAGTAAGAGGGTGGAGCTATGCTAAAAAAACTTTTATCCATACTATGCCCGATTATACTGGTTTGCGCACTTTGCGTTTGTGCAAGTGCCGCGGACGGTGCTCCGGTGGCATACTATACCTTTGACTATGGAAATCTGTCCGATTTTTCAGGAAACGGGTATCACGGTAAAGCCGTCGGCGGTCGGAATCTCACCTATGAGAACGATGCAGAGCGCGGCATGGTACTTGAACTCAATAACAAGGGATTGAAGCGTGATGCAAACGCAAACGGCTTTCAGATTCCGACTGACGGATTGAAAAATGCAGATGCCTTCACGCTTGTTATGGACATGTACGTTGAGACGGACGGCGGCAATCAGGTGTGGTTTGACATCAGCCGTGGCAAAAGCAGTTCGGACAGTCGGCATTATATAGTCGGTTTGCTTGCGATCAGCAATTATGGCATAAATTCCGAGCTTTCTACGGTCGAGCTTGGCAAGACGTCCAAGGTGCGCGCGTATAATTATCGCACCTATGATAAAGCCGGAGAATGGGCACAGCTTGCCTATGTCAATGATCACGGAACTGCATCCATTTATCTCAATGGCACCCTTGTAGCCACTGCCAACCAGGTATATACGGTCAAGGATATGATGAAAGTGGACGGCGCAACGTTTACCGTGGGTATGGCTACCTATTGGAACGACCTGTCGCTGGATGCAAAGCTCGATAATGTGGCGGTGTACGACTATGCACTCACACCGAAAGAGCTTGCAGATCCTGTTGTGCCGGACACAGTACCCTCGGATATTCCAACAACGCGCGACGAGCCAATCGGCGATGTTTATTTTCCCGAGCTTGGTCCGAACGGCCTTGTGGCAGAGTATCATTTGCTGAAAGAAGCCGATCTTTCTTTCGGTCAGTATGTCAACACCTATATCGAAGAGAATATCGATTATGCTGACATGAGCAGAATTATAGAAGAACGGGCAGGCGCGACCAATTATGTAGCTGTGCGCTGGAAAGGGCGGATCGCTGCTCCTGAGAGCGGCTACTACACCTTTTCTGCGTATTCCGATAACGGTATCCGCCTCATGATAGACGGTAAAAAGGTTCTGGATTGGTGGGTCAATAAGTGGGACGTTGAGCAGGTTTCAAAGCCAATTTATCTCGAAAAGGGAGAGGCACACGACTTTACCTTTGAGTGGTTTGACTATACAGGAGGTGCACACGTGATTTTACGTTGGGAAAACGATGGAAAAGTAATCAAAAGACCTATTCCGCAGTCGGCATTTTATCTGCCGAGTGACAGCGGAATCCCGGTCATTACGGAAATAGATACAACTGCCGCAAATCTTGATATGAATAAGGGTGCAGTCAGCGGC
>CAYQBT010000187.1:0-3327 GCA_964415775.1 uncultured Lachnospiraceae bacterium | reverse complement strand
CCGCGCCGCTGACCTTATTGTTCTGCTGCTCCTGCGAGTTGCTGATATAGAACTGTGTGCTGGATGTGAACTGTTCAGTCAGAAGAAAAGTCGAAATGCAAAATGCACCAAGCGCACCGATGATCGCCGCCAGAACGATCCAGACGATCTTGGTACGCAACATGTAAAATATTACTTTGAAGTCCAAAGTTTTTTCCATGGATACTATACCGTTTCCTTTCAAAACATTCTTATTTTATTATAGCAAAGCATCCCCTGCAAGTCAAGATAAAAATCGCATACCGTGCAGATTGTCGTTGAATATTCTGTAAAAGCGTGGTATACTTTGTATATAACCGACCTTTGAAAGGAAATTGCCATGACCGAGAAGCTGTATTATACCGATGCATTCTGCAAAGAATTTGATGCGCGCGTGCTTGCCGTAAAGGCGGCAGACGACCATTTTGAAATACTGCTCGACCGTACCGCGTTCTTCCCCGAGGGGGGCGGGCAGTTCGGAGACAGCGGCAAGCTCGGTACCGTAACCGTTCTGGATACCAAAGAGAGGAACGATGAGATCTGGCACCATACAGACGCGCCGCTTGCCGTGGGCGAGACCGTACACGGTGTTCTGGATTTTGACAAGCGCTTCGCCCGTATGCAGTGCCACAGCGGTGAGCACATCGTATCGGGACTGATCCATACGCTGTACGGCTTTGACAATGTCGGTTTTCATCTGGGCGATACCGATGTGACGATCGATATAAACGGTGTGCTGACAGAGAAAGACCTGCGCCGCGTGGAGCAGCTTGCGAATGAAGCAATTGCAAAGGACTTTCCGATCCGTGCATGGTTTCCGGACAGCGAGGAGGCAAAAACGCTTCCCTACCGCGCAAAGCTGGACATTACCGAGGGGCTTCGTCTCGTTGCATTTCCCGGATACGACATCTGCGCCTGCTGTGCACCGCACGTCAGCACCAGCGGGCAGATCGGTGTAATAAAACTTCTGGATTTTGCAAATTATAAAGGCGGGGTGCGCATCCACATGCTCTGCGGCGAAATGGCGCGTGCGGACTATCGCTGCCGGTATACCGCGGTAAAACAGATCTCCGAAATGCTTTCGGCAAAACAAAGCGCGGTTGTCGAGGCAGTGGAGCGTCTAAAAGAAGAAAACGAAGGGCATATCCGCATGGCAGGCGCGCTGAAAAAGGCGCTTGCCGAGTCTATGGCAAGATCTGCCGCATCGACCGATGGGAATCTGCTCTTTTTTGTACCGCTACTCGATGCGGTATCGCTCCGCACGCTGGTAAATACCGCCCTGCCCAAATGCGGCGGCATCTGTGCGGCATTTGCGGGCGATGACGGTGCGTATACGTTCTGTATGGCGAGCAAAACCGTGAATCTGCGGGAGAAAGCCAAGGAGATCGGCGAAGTACTGCACGGGCGCGGCGGCGGCTCGCCCGAAATGATCAGCGGCAGCCTTGCGGCAAGCCGTGCCGAGATCGAAAATTACTTACAATAACTTGCGAGAGGAGCACTGCGTATGAACGAACTGCTTTTATTTGAGATTTCCGACCTCTGGGAAAAGAAAAGTCTGCCCGCTTTGCGAAGCAGGCTGTGCGCAGAGAATCCGATCGACATTGCAGAGCTTCTGGAAGCGCTTGCCGGTGAGGACGCAAAAAGCCTGCCAACGCTCTACCGGCTACTTCCAAAAGAACTTGCCGCCGAGGTGTTCATCGCCTTTGACAGCGACACCGCCGAGCGGCTGATCGGCGCCCTCTCCGACAAAGAGCTGTCCGAAACGCTCTCCGAACTCTTTTATGACGACACCGCCGACCTGATCGAAGAAATGCCCGCCGGTGTTGTCAAGCGTATTTTAAAAAACTCCTCTGCCGCTGACCGTGCGGAGATCAACCGGCTGCTGAAATTCTCTTGCGACAGCGCGGGCAGTATTATGACGACCGAGCTTGTCCGTTTGCGAAGAGAAATGACCGTCGGGGACGCGCTGGAGCATATCCGCCATGTTGCATTGCAAAAGGAGACGGTGTATACCTGCTATGTTACCGACGGGACACGGCACCTTGAGGGCGTGATCACAGCACTGACACTGCTATCCTCACCGACCGACAAAAGCATCGGCGACCTGATGCAGACGAATGTCATCGCGGTGCAGACCTCAACCAACCGCGAGGAAGTAGCGCGCATTTTAGAGAAATATGACTTCTTAGCCCTGCCTGTGGTGGACAGCGAGAACAGGCTTGTCGGCATTGTGACGGTTGACGACGCTATGGATGTCCTCCACGAGGAGACCGAGGAAGACTTTGCAAAAATGGCGGCGATCACACCGAGCGAGGAGCCCTATCTGAAAACGCCTGTGCTAAAGCTGTTCAAATCGCGTATTCCGTGGCTGATGCTGCTGATGTTTACGGCGACCTTTACGGGGATGATCATTTCGTCGTTCGAGAGTGCGCTTGCCGCGAAGGTGGTTTTGACCGTGTTCATCCCGATGCTGATGGGCACGGGCGGTAACTGCGGCTCGCAAAGCTCGACCACCGTCATCCGCGCACTTTCACTTGGAGAGATCAAGCTTTCGGACACCCTCCGCGTACTGTTCAAGGAGTTCCGCGTCTCGCTGCTTTGCGGTGTATGTCTCGCCATTTTTGAATTTATAAAAGTGTTGACGCTCGACCGCGCCCTGATCGGGGACGGGATAGACATTTTGGTCGCTCTCACTGTATCGCTGACGCTGGTAGCGACCGTCTTTATGGCAAAGCTCATCGGCGCCGCCCTGCCGCTTGCGGCAAGCAAGCTAAAGCTTGACCCCGCGGTCATGGCAAGCCCGTTTATCACCACTTTAGTCGATACACTCTCGCTGTGCATGTATTTTATGATCGCAAGTGCATTGCTTGGGGTGTGAGAATAAACCGAGGTGTTTAAAGACGACACCTCGGTTTTTGTATAAACTCGCGTATTTTTTCATATCCCCCTTGACATTGACGGTGCGTCAAGCGATACAATATAGGCAGATAGGAGGCGATATAAATGGATCAACAATTATTTAGTATCCATGCGGTTTGCAAAATGCTTGGTACAACCTCTCGCACATTGCGTTTTTACGAAGAAAAAGGCATCGTATCCAGTACCGCTGTACCGTTTCAGTCCTGCAGACAATATGATCTTAAACAAATCGAGCATATTAAAAAAATCCTTGTACTGCGTTCTCTTGGCTTGCCGATTGCCAGGATACAGGAATTACAGCGCGGAAACGCTGACCTGTCAAGCGTGATCGCCGAACATAAAGCCGAAATCCTTGCTTCAATCATATCCAAATCCAAAGAAATACGGCTA
>CAYQBT010000186.1:0-3334 GCA_964415775.1 uncultured Lachnospiraceae bacterium | reverse complement strand
ATCGCATGCCCATAGGGCATATATCACTCGCCGACAGGCGAATATCACGCACTCGCAGAGTGCATATCATTAGCGCGTTGTCCCTATCGACAACGCGCCAATGCGGCTTTTTCATTTATTTTAAGGCAGTACATCGGTGAACATGATGAGATTGGATGTCACTTTTTCGTTTTCGGTGAGCGGTTTAAAGGTGCCGTTTGCGTAGAGGATATCCATAACCATCAGCGCAACCTCAGCGCCGACAAAACCGTCCGCCGTCCAGGCAATGATCAGATCCTGCATCTGCGGCGGGTAATTCTTGGCTTCCAGCATTGCTGCTTCAAGGGCGAAATCTGCAAATTTTTTCCTAATATCTTCACTGAGCTTCGGAAGCTTTGCAAAGAACTTCTTTTGATCGTCCTTAACAAGCATGATGTTCACCTTTCCGTCCTTGGCCACGTAATTCCGCTTTCTAAGACGCTTGAATTTTTCGGCATTGGCAGGTGTGTCTGCGATAGCACCCGTCAAGTATTCATATATATACTCATAGTCGGTATACAGATTATCCGCCCAGGCGCCCTCCCGCGAAGAGTATCTGGAATCAATCGCCCATGAAGACACCGCAGGATACTTTTCGGAATCACGGTACATGTTACCGCACGCCCAATATGAAGGCAGATGCAGTGTCGGTGTATACTCCGGATCAGACTGCGTTTTCGGCAGATGCACAGAGGCAATATAGTCTCCGCCATCCGTCGTCTTGATCCTGTATTTTGCAAGATCATCCCATGACTTGGTGGCACTACTGCACAGATTTGTAAAACTGTAAAAAACGACCGCCGCTTCTAACAGCTCACGATTACCGCTCGGAATATACACATCCCTAACATCTGCAATCGCGGCACGAACGAGCGGTACGTATTCTTTCGCCAAAAGCTCTGCAATTGCAAGCCGCATCCTTTGAGTATTCTCTATCTGCTCCAGCGAATAAGTTCTTGACGAAAACTTCACGTAGGTTGTAAAGCGATTCCCCTCGGTGCGAACCAAAAAGCCGTTCCCCTCAAGGTACTCTACCCTGTCTTCGATATACACGGGCGTTACGCCGAGCTCTTCCGCGATCTCTTCTTTTGTCTTCGGGGTGAAATATACGCTGTACACGATATTGAGGTTGAGTTTATCTTCGAGATAGTATTCGGGACCGCCGTTCGTTCCGGGACGACCGCTGTGTCCGAAGCTTTGTGCCTTGATTGGGGACAAACCAAGCTTGCCGATCTTTCTTTCCATAGAAAAGCCCTCCTTTAGTTCATTTCTGGCTTTGTTCAGGTGCCATTTGACAGTTCCCTCCGGCATGCCCGTTGTCTTTGCGATAGAGGAAATTGTCTTATTCTCATAATAAAAGGCATACACGATCTCGCGGCGCTTTTTGGTAAGAAATGCGATCTCGCGCCTGAGCAGCAAAATATCCTCTCCCGATGTCCCAAGAAAATCCTCTTCATACGGCGGAAGCTCTATACCGTCGAACGAAACACCCTCGTGCTTCTTTTTCGTAGCAACGTGTTTTGCATATGTATGCTCGCTGATCCGCCAAATGTAGCCTTCTATATTAACGATCTCATTTGACCGCAGTAAAGACAGGTATACCTCTTTGACGATCTCCGCGCAGAGGTCTTCTGCCTCCTCATACGAAAAGCACTTCTTGATGGCAAAGCCATAGATCTTTTGAAGATACTCGGTTATAATATTGTCTGCTGATCGTTTATCCATTATTTTCTCCGACGTCGTTTGCCTATACAGTGTAGCACTTTTAAAAAAGGTTGGCGTTTCTCTAAAAAAATTTGCCGCCCGACTGCGGGCGGCAATACATCATGCTGTTTTTTTCTCTATGCGCTCGTCCAGAACGCTGTATGCGGTAATGACCGCGATCAGGAATACGCCGCTGGCAATGGCAAGCGGACTGGGAATCTCATGGTCGATGATCGCCACCCATACGGGATTGAAGATAGGCTCCAGCGCCGAGATGACCACGCAACTGATCGTGGAGCACCGATTGGAGGCAAGGCCGTACAAAATATACGGAATGCCAAGCTGTACGATGCCAAGAACGATCACAAGCGCGATTCCTTTCGCGTCAAAGGTGTTCTCGGTGAATGCCATGACAGGCAGACCGATCGCCGCGCAAAAAACGTGTGCGAGCAAAATGCCGCTCATTTTTTCCTCACCCTTGGTATTGCCGACCGCCACGAACATACCGCCGAAAAATGCCCCCGCAATGACCGCGAGTATATTGCCGAGCATGCTGCCCGCGTCAATATCCGCTAAAAAGAAGAGTACCACGCCGACGAGCGTGAGCAGTACCGCCGCCACGTCAAAAACGCGCGGCTTTTTATGTAAGAACACGGTCGAAAAGAGCAATACAAAGATCGGCGCGGTGTACTGCAAAACGATTGCGTTTGCCGCGGTAGTCAGCTTGTTTGCGCCGACAAAGCAGAGGAAAACACCGCAAAGCAGTATGCCGCTGATCACCGTATCCCGTGAGAGAATAAACCTTTGCTTTGTCACAAGCATGAAGCAGATCACCGTCAGCGCCGCAAACAGCGAGCGCCCGCCTGCGATGACAAAAGCGTTCATCTCGATATGATTGATAAGCAGTCCCGCAATGCTCCAAAGCATAGCGCAGAAAACCATTTGTATAATGCCAATTCTTTTGGACGCTGTATTCATTGCTTTATTTTACCTTCTCTGCCACGGGCGTCCGAATCAATTTTTCCAAAATCGGTTGCGCAAACAAGCAGTTTTCAATAATTGCATGCGTTGTTTTGAGGGATTTGTTAAAGAGTCCCGCTTTTTCCGCCATTTTTTCATCCAGCACATTAAACTGCGGTGTGCGCGTGCTCATATTGTGTGCATCACTGCCGAATACAACGGGAACACCGCATGCCGAAACGGTATCCAAAAGGGCTATGGATTTTTTATACTTGAGCTCGGGCACCGTAATCTGGAAGAACATATTCGGAATGCGTGCAAACTGCCGCAACTGCTCATTAGAGTAGCCGCACCGTTCAATATGCGCGATCACCGGAATGAGTGAATACTTGTACACGGCATTCTCGATAGCAGAAACCATCCATTTCTGGAACGGCATCTCGGGCAGTTCAAACAGGACCACATTGGACTCGCCGATGCACATTTTGTCCACGCGGTATTCGGGCAAGGATTGAAAGATCTGCACCTCGGCGCCGCAAATGACCTCGAGCGGGCATCCTGCCGCCTGTAGTGTAGCATAAGCCTTTTCGCTCTGCACAATGAGTGCGTCACCGTCATCAATCCTCTTTTAAAACTCGGGGGTCGCGCAAAC
>CAYQBT010000185.1:0-3345 GCA_964415775.1 uncultured Lachnospiraceae bacterium | reverse complement strand
TACCGTTGTACTCGCACTTTATTTTGACCGCGGCGTATCCTACGTTAACCACTCCGTGGTACTCTGCTTCGCCGCAGCAATATTCTCATCGCTCGCTTTCACCGCCGAAGCAAACTTCGCGCTTGAAAGAGCGGCATACCGCCGTTACCTCGCATATGCACCGAGTGCTGTTATGCTTTCGTTTGCAATTTCGGTTCCGGACATTGTTTACGCTGTCGCAAACAAAACCGTTCCTCTTACCGACATTTATTACGATGTCATTCTACTCGTATTCGGACTCTACCACTTGGCACGCCTTGCAGAAATCGCATTCAAGAAGGGTTAATAATGAAAAAGTTACTTGTCATTGACGGAAACAGTATCATCAACCGTGCGTTTTACGGTGTGCGCCCCTTAACCACCAAGGACGGCATGCACACAAACGCCATCTACGGCATGATCAATATCATCGAAAAGCATCTGCACGCACTGAATCCCGAATATGCCGCAGTTGCGTTCGACCTGAAAGCACCCACCTTCCGCCACAAGATGTACGATGCGTACAAGGCGGGCAGACGCGCCACCCCCGAAGATCTGCTTGAGCAGTTCGCCCCCGCAAAGGAAGTTCTGGCCGCTATGGGATTTACCATCGTGGAACAGGAGGGATACGAAGCCGACGACATCATCGGCACGCTGGCAAATGCGGCGGCGAAAGAGGGGAAAGAAGCATATGTGCTGACCGGCGACCGCGATTCCCTGCAACTGATCGGCGACGGTGTGACCGTACTGCTTGCCACCAACACCGAAACTATCCACTTTGACCGTGCGGCATTCGTCGAGCACTACGGCGTGGAGCCGTCGCAGTTTGTGGATGTGAAAGCCATCATGGGCGACAAATCCGACAACATCCCCGGCGTCAGCGGCATCGGTGAAAAAGGCGCGCTGAAATTCATCAGCGAATTCGGCACGCTCGAGAATCTGTATGCCGAGCTGGAAGCCACCGACAAGATCAGCGCAAAGCAAAAGGAAAAGCTTACCTATGACCGCGACAATGCCTTTTTGTCGCAGACGCTTGCGCGCATTGACACGAATGCCCCCTGCGGCGTTACGGTTGCCGACACAAAAATGCGCGTGACCGATCGCGCCGCACTCTATTCCCTGTTCACCAAGCTCGAATTTAATGTATTTCTGAAGCGCTACGGTCTCGGCGAGGAGGATCTGCCGAAAGCCGAAGCCGCAGAAGAAACGGTTGTACGCACCGATGCGGCGACCTTAATAAAGATACTCGCAGACAAGCCGTTCACCTTTGCACCGTTCGGCGAGGAATTCTCCTTTTCGGACGGAGAAACGCTTTATGTGGCAGGCGGAGAGCTTTGCGACTTTGCGCCCCTGCTCCAAAGCGACAGTCTCATCTGCCACGACTTAAAGCATCTTTCCGAACTGACCGCGCCGCACGGCTTTTTGCCGAGCGAGAACGCATATGACATCATGCTTGCCGCCTACGCGATCAACGCAGGTGAGGGCTCTTTTGACCTCGACCGCCTTGCCACCGCCTATGCCGGCGAAGCCCCGAGCGAAAGTGCTCCCGCGGCAGGTCTTGTCTATCGCATTTACAAGGCAACCGCCGAGCGACTTAAGGCAGACGGTATTGTATCGCTGTACTGTGACATGGAGCTGCCGCTCTGCCGCGTGCTCTACGAAATGGAGCAAAGCGGCTTCAAGCTGGACACCGCAGGGCTTGCCGCCTACGGCGACAGGCTGAAATCCATGCAGCTTGACCTCGAGGAGCGCATTTATATGCTCGCGGGCGGACAGTTCAACATCAATTCGCCAAAACAGCTTGGCGAGGTGCTGTTCGAGCGGCTCGGACTCCCCTCGATGAAAAAAACCAAGACCGGTTACTCAACGAATGCCGAAGTGCTCGAAAAACTGCGCCCGTATCACCCGATCATTGATGAGGTGCTCGAATACCGCAAGGTTGCAAAGCTGTGCAGTACCTATGTGGAGGGACTCCTCAAGGTCGCGGACGAAAACGGCTTTGTGCATACGGTCTTCAAGCAGACCGGCACCGCGACCGGCAGACTTTCGTCCGCCGAGCCCAATCTGCAGAACATCCCGATCCGCACCGAAATGGGGCACGAGCTTCGCCGTTTCTTCATCCCGCGCGATGACGACCACGTGCTGATCGACGCCGACTACTCGCAGATCGAGCTTCGCCTGCTTGCACACGTTGCAGGCGACGAAACCATGATAAACGCCTTCCTTTCGGGCGAGGACATCCACGCATCGACCGCGTCCGCGGTGTTCGGGGTGCCGATCGGCGAAGTGACAAGCGAACTGCGTAAACGCGCAAAGGCGGTCAACTTCGGCATCGTGTACGGCATCGGCGACTACAGCCTTGCCATGGATCTCGGCATCACCAAAAAGCAGGCGGGCGAGTATATAAGGAGCTATCTGGAACGCTTCGGCGCGATCGACCGCTATCTGAAAGAGACGATCGAATCCGCGTACGAAAAAGGCTATGTGGAGACGATCTTCGGCCGCCGCCGCTATATTCCCGAGCTGAAAGCATCCAACAAGATCATGAAAAGCTTTGGCGAACGCGTGGCAATGAACAGCCCGATCCAGGGTAGCGCAGCCGACATCATCAAGATCGCTATGATCGGCACCCGCCGCGCACTGAGAGAAGCAGATATTGATGCGAAACTCATCCTGCAGGTGCATGACGAACTGCTTGTGGAAAGCGCACGCGACTGCGCCGAAGAAGCTGCCGCCATCCTCCGCCTCGAAATGGAAAATGCGGTGAAACTCTCGGTACCGCTGTCGGTCGAGCTCACCATCGGCGACACCTGGTACGAGAATAAATAGAGAAAACCTCGCAGGGGGGAGTTCCCTCTGCGAGGTTTTCTCTATTCTTTATTTATCTTCCGGGGAAAGAACACGCGTCCCCTTTATTCTCTTTCAAAGCCTAAATACCTCGTACCTTGGAAGGTAAGCTTGCCCGTATCGCCCTCGACAAGCAGTCCAAACTCGCTGCCGTCCGTTTGCAATTCCATGCGATCGCCGCTTTCCACCTCAAAGGTCACATAGTAGGTGCGGTGGGTATGGCTACCGTGGCGGTGATGGTGCACGCCCGTGTGATTACGCTTTGCAACCACCTTGGCAGACACCGTCAGGCGCGGCGAGTTGTTATTCTTGTTCCACCGGCTGATCGCGTTCACGCCTGTAACAATAAAGGTGCCGATCACGATCGTAAACACCGTGATAAACATGATCGGGAACAGAAATTCAAGCAATCCAAACATAATAACCTCCATTCCGCCGCCAAGCGGCGGCACAAAAGTAAAATGAAATCCTCGGAACCGC
>CAYQBT010000184.1:0-3358 GCA_964415775.1 uncultured Lachnospiraceae bacterium | reverse complement strand
GATGGTGATCGTCATGATGACCGCGCCGATCAGCATGCCGGGGGTACGGAGGAACATACGCAGCAGCATGTTGACGAAGTTCTGGAGCTGTGTCACGTCGTTTGTGAGACGGGTGATCAGCGAGCCGGTCTGGAACTTGTCAATGTTGGCAAAGGAGAACTTCTGCACCTTTTTATACACATCCAGCCGCAGATCGCTGCCGAAGTTGACCGATGCCTTGGCACCGAAGTAGGCACCGCCCACGCCGCCGAGCATCATCAGCGCCGCGACAAGGATCATCGAGGCTGCCATGCCGATCACAAACCAGATGTCACCGGTTTCGGCAACGAGATTTTCCTCTGCACGCTTTACGATCAGGGAGTAGAGCCTTGGCATCAGCACCTCGCCGAGCACCTCCACGATCATGCAAAGCGGACCGAGAATAAAATACAGTTTATACGGCGAAACGTATTTCAGCCATCGCTTCAATTTACATCATCCTTTCTGTCTTCCAAACTATGGATGTTTGCCTGCATACGCTGCAAAAATCCGTTCAGAGTTTCCATTTCCGTAGCGGTAAAGCCGTCGAAAACGGTATTGTCAATTTCGGCAAAGGTTTTGTGGGATTCCCCTACGATCACC
Source organism: uncultured Lachnospiraceae bacterium (assembly GCA_964415775.1). GTDB lineage: Bacteria > Bacillota > Clostridia > Oscillospirales > CAG-272 > UMGS902. Next base: position 2,737 of record CAYQBT010000184.1, on the reverse strand, counting down.
TTGCCTTTTTCGGTCAGCTCGGTCGTGTTCAGTCGCGAATCGGTCGGATTCGCCGTCCGTTGGATATACCCCTCCGCCTCCAGCTTTTTCAGCATCACGGTGACAGCTGCAGGACTGATCTCCAGCACCTCGGCAAGTCTTGCCTGTGCACATCCGTCCGGGGTATCTGACAGGATCATCAGCATGCGGTGGGCAGTACGCCCAAGTCCCGTGCGGACACGCACCGCGTCAAAGATACGGTGATGCCCGCGCATGGTTGTGAGCAAAGTGTGGATCGTTTCCCGCGCGGAATACTTTTCGGTTTCTGGCACCAAAAAACACCTCCTCGAAAATTCATTAACTTGTTAATTATTAACTTGTTAATAGTATAGCAGTTTTCGAAAGGATGTCAACAATTTTCTCGGATTTTCAAAAAAAGTTCACATTCGGGAAAATCTGTGCTATAATAATTGCGGCGCTGGCCGATTGCGTAGATACACTCGGGTTCCGCCGCATTATGAATTTGCCTCGACGGCTAAACGCCGTCGATTTTGATAAAATACGGCAAATTCGCTGAACTTTGTGCTATAATAGAGCAAATATGATAAGCACGGTACAAACAGTATGAAATGTACACTTTGCCCGCGACTTTGCGGCGCGGATCGCACAGACGGAAAAACAGGATATTGCGGCGCAGATGGTACGCTGAAAGTGGCGCGTGCGGCACTGCATTTCTGGGAGGAGCCGCCCGTCTCCGGAGAGCGGGGAAGCGGCACGGTCTTTTTCTCACATTGCCCCCTAAAATGCGTCTACTGTCAGAATCGCGAGATCTCCAGCGGCGGCGACGGGCTTCCGATCCCTGTGAAACGTCTTTGCGACATCTTTTTTGAGCTAAAAGCTAAGGGCGCACACAATATTAATCTCGTTTCCCCCACGCAGTACGCGGATCATATCGCCGCGGCGATCCGTATGGCAAAGGACAAAGGCTTTGATCTGCCCTTTGTGTATAACACAAGCGGCTATGAACGCGTGGAAACCCTGAAAGTCTTAGATGGTCTTATCGACATTTATCTCACCGATTTTAAATATATGTCAGCATCGCTCGCGGCAACCTATTCCAACGCTGCCGACTACCCCACGGTTGCGGTAGCGGCACTCCGCGAAATGCTGCGGCAACAGCCACACTGCGTGCTTGACGGCGCATTACTGAAGCGCGGCGTGATCGTTCGGCATCTCCTGTTGCCCGGACAAACTGCAGATTCCAAGGATGTGATCGACACGTTTTTGGACATTTGCCAAAAAAATGCGTATCTTTCGCTTATGCGGCAGTATACACCGCCGAAAACTTGCGTGTATGCAGAATTGATGCACCCGATCACCGATGCCGAATATGTAGAAGTGGTCGGCTATGCGGAACTACTGGGACTGAAACGGCTGTTTTTACAGGACAGCGAAAGCGTTTCCGAAAGCTTTATACCGAAATTTGATTACACCGGGGTGCTTCCCCAAGGAGAATGACCATGATACTGAATCACACCGAAATTGCAAAGCTTATGACCAACTGCCTTACGGTCAAAAAACGCGAAAACGGCAGAAGCGAGTTTATCCGTATGACCGATAAGCAGATGGAGATCTATGACAGAACCAAGTTCCCCGGTGCACACTGCAACCCCTGCATGTGCTTTGATTTCCTCTATGACGGGCAGATTATCGCGTTTGAGTTCTTTCCGATCTATAAGACCAGCCGGAACTTTATCTCGTTTGATCTCTACGCGGACGATACCATGGTACATTCGCTCTTTACCTATGCCGACGCAGAGGGGGAGAGACAGTTCTTTTATAAGTTCCCGACCAAGGAGAAGCGTCGCATCCGTCTGTTTTTGCCGTTCTCGGTCGGAATTGAGCTTTGGAACTTTACGCTCGATGATGGTGCATACTATGAGCCTACGCAAAAAGAGGGCAGAAAAAAGATCCTTTTCCTCGGCGATTCGATCACGCACGGCTACGACACGCACTATACCTCCATGAGCTATGCGGCGACCGTTGCGCGTCACTATGATGCAGTCTGCCTCAATCAGGCGGTCGGCGGTTATATTTTCAATGCGGATATGCTCGATGAGGCGCTTGCATTTGATCCCGATGTGATCACCGTGGCATACGGCACCAACGATTGGGGACGCTACGGCGCAGATGAGGCAAAATACAGAGAGGCGGCAAAGACGTATATTGATAAGCTTTGCGCCCTGTATGCGGATAAGTGCATCTTCGGTCTGCTACCCGTATGGCGCGCGGACGAGGATCGCCGTCCCGAGCGCATGCCGTTTGAAAAGGTATATTCGATCCTGCGCGAATGCTACGCGGCGCATCCGAATGTTACGATCATTGAAGGAAGCGAGCTCGTGCCCAATCTACGCACCTTCTATACGGATGGCCTGCATCCGAACACGATCGGACAGCACGTATACGGACTGAATGTGATCGAAGCAATGGAGAAAGCAGGATTCAAGAAATAAAATGGCAAAGAATAAAGAGAAAGATGTAAAAACCAATGCCATGCGCATTCTGGATACGCTTGGCATTGCCTATGAGGTGATCACCTACGAGTGTGACGAGTTTATTGACGGGGTGCACCTTGCCGAAAAACTCGGAAAACCGGCAGAATCCACCTTTAAAACGTTGATCACGCAGGGGAAGAGCGGGGGATATTTTGCTTTCGTGATCCCTGTTGCGGAGGAGCTTGACCTTAAAGCGGCGGCGC
>CAYQBT010000183.1:0-3367 GCA_964415775.1 uncultured Lachnospiraceae bacterium | reverse complement strand
ACAAGTGAAACAATAAATGTAAGCGGAGGTAGTTATGAGAAAAATATCCATAATTCTATGCGTTTTGGTTTTTGTTACACTTTTGGCATCATGCCGAAATGACTCTATGGCGGAAACAACTGCAAATAATGAAAAAACAGGACTTGCGACTACGGGAACGCATTTTATAGCAAAAGTTGTTGAAGCTTCGGGAAACACTATGCTTGTTGAAATCACCAACAGCGAAACATCGGGTATAACAGAAGGCAGCGAAGCGTGGATTTCTTCGCAAAAAGAATCGAATATTGATTATAGCGAATTTTCAGCGGGCGACACGGTACAGGTTTATTTTGACGGCTTAGTTATGGAGAGCTATCCGCTACAGATAAATTCTGTGACGAGCATAGGTTATCTCGGTCTCACGAACAGCGACGAGAAAACCGTGGTTAATATAATTGATAAAACCGTAAATTCCGACATATGCACCTCTGATGCACTTCAGGGATTTTATGAGGATGATAGGTATTATTATTCATATTCAAGCATTCGCAGTGAGTATGTAGTGGTTGAGTATTCGGATGGCAGTGAAGAAACGGTCATGGATGCATTGGCAAAAGGGATTATTACGATAGCTGACCTTGACGCATACAACATCGGTTATTATAAGGAGCCGAAGAATATTCAAAATATAGTTTATTACTCGGACAGGGGCGGAGAGCCGGACCGGGAAGAGGTCTTTTATACCGATAAAGAATATGAATATGTTTTCCCCTCGCTTCGTAGCCATGTTGTTATTGTATATTACAAAGACGGCACAGAAAAGCTAATCAAGGAAGCACTTGCGGACGGAAGCGTGCTGATTGAGGACCTTAATCTTTTCAACATAGAGTATTATAAACACCTTAGACTTGATAATTAAGCCTCTCTTTTGAGAGGCTTTTTCTATATTGAATTTTCTGTTTGTTTTCCGCTCAGTCGGTAGAGCGCATGACTGTTAATCATGATGTCGCTTGATGCACTTAGTGCTGCAAGATTTATCGAGCAGAGCGAAAGGTTGGAATGCAAAAACGTGTGAGATTTGCAAAAAATCTTGGCAAACGCAGATTTCTATTGTATTACAGGTCGCAATGCGTGTCGCAAGCGCAATTGTCGGATGAATTTGGAGGAAAACATGTTTTTAAACGAAAAAGAGGAAGCGGTAATCGGTACGTTTTTAAGCGTTGCAGATGAATATTACGATGCGGAAATGGAGCTTTCCTGGGAGAACGGCGGCGGAAACATCGTGTTTGTCAATTCCAACACCGCGTACAGAGCGATCCCCGACCGCATCGCATATTCTGCATCCAAGGGCGGTCAGCTTGGCATGATGCGCGCTATGGCGCTGGATCTCGGTAAATACAATATCCGTGTCAACGCGGTGCTCCCCGGCATGATCAAGACCGATCGCTGGGAGAAGAACCCCGATTTTTACAAAAATGTACCGTCCAGATACACCCCCCTCGGCGATGTTGCGGTGGGTAGGGACGTTGCGGATGCGGTATTCTATTTTGCCGCACACGCAAGGAATACCACGGGTGCAGAACTCGTTGTAGACGGCGGCAATACAATTCAGCTCTATCCCATCGTCCCCAAAGAGGAATAGCGCGTGGACGCTTTTGACAAAAAATATAGATAAATTTTAGAACAACTTGGATATTTTGCTTGCGTTTTCCACATGTTTCTGTTATACTGTAAATATCCAATACAGATATATAGTCTGCGGAGTAAAAACGGATGTATATCCGAGAAGGAGAAGATCAATGAAAAAAGCACTTAGCTTTCTGTTGGCATGTCTGATGCTCACCTCGCTTTTCGTTGCGTGTGACAAGGATACGCCCGACGAGACCGGCGACAATGCGGTCGTCACGACTGCGCCGGTAGAGACCACCGAGCCCGAGGAGCTCCCCGACATTCCCATGACGGCGGATTACGGCGGAGATGAATTCAATATTCTTTCTGCGGGCAACCAGGTCTTTAACGACTTTGACTTTGAGGAGGAGTCCTCTATGCCGCTTGACAACGCGCAGTACAAGCGCAAGCTCAAGGTAGAGGAAGACTTCAAGGTCGAGATCAACCATTATCAGCAAAAGGAATATTCCAGCGCCTCCAGCGGCCCCAGCGGTCCCGGCTACAAGGCGGTATCCAAGCAGGTATCGGCAGGCGACAACGACTACGATTTCTGCATCATTGCAGGCTATGACGTTACCGTCCTTGCATACATGGGACTCCTGTACGATATGGGCTCGGTAGAGCAGATCGGTCTTGACAAGAGCTGGTGGGACAAGAACGCGACCGACAGCCTTTCCATGCAGGGCGTTACCTTTTTCACCACCGGTGATATCACCGTTTCGGACAACTTAGTAGCGTACTGCATGCTGTTCAACAAGAAGCTTCTGGCAGACTACAACCTCGATTCTCCCTACGAGATGGTTGAGGACGGCACGTGGACCATTGCAAACTTCGGCAAGCTCGTCAAGGCGGTTTCCGAGGACCTCAATCAGGACGGTATGTACACCGCGGTCGACCGTTACGGTCTGCTCGTTTGGGACGACTCGATCGTCGGCATCGTCAACGCAGCGGGCGAGCGCTGCTGCGTGATCAACGAGGATCAGCAGCTTGAGCTTACCTTCTACAACGAAAACACGCTGTCTGCTTTGGAGCAGTACGCGGCGATCGCATACGATCAGCAGTATGCCTTCCACTTCCAGAGAACCTCGTATGGCGGCACCGAGCTGATGTCGTCAGACAGAGGACTGTTCCTGACCACCACGGTCAACACGATCCCCAATCTCCGTGAGATGGATTCCGACTTCGGTGTTCTGCCTTATCCGAAGCTGACCGAGACGCAGGAGGACTACTATTCCACCATCGCACCGTATAACTCGAACTTTGTTTGCATCCCGCTCTATCAGGAGAACGTTGAGCGCACCGGTACTATTATGGAGGCGCTTGCATACTACGGTCAGAAGATCGTTACTCCCGCTCTGTACGACGTGACACTGATCGGTCAGGGCACCCGTGACGAGGAGTCCGAGCCTATGCTCGAGATCATCTTTGCAAATCAGGTATACGACATCGGGTACTACTATCAGGTCGGTCCTTACAACAAGGAGCTCATCTACGCTCTGCGTGACCGCAACGCTAACTTTGCCTCGATGTATGAGAAGAAAGCTGCCGTTGCACAGAACTCGCTGAAGATGATCAATACATTCTATACGAAGGCAGTGCAGACCTGGAAGACAGACGCACAGTAAAATCTACTACATAAAAACAAAAAAGCCGAGGAAAGTGGGGTGTCCGTAGGGACACCCCACAGCGATATTTGCCCCTACGGGGCAAGTGATATTGC